>NZ_DFRA01000041.1:0-41413 GCF_002378465.1 Empedobacter sp. UBA3475
CAAAGGTAATACTTATTTTTTAACTAACAAATTGTATTTTGATAAATTTTAAAGCTTTTATTTCAATAAGTCAATTCTTACTTTTACTCCCAACCCCCCTTTCGGAATCGGATTGCAAAGGTAATGCTTATTTCTAAACTCGCAAATTTATTTTTAAATAATTTTTGTCGCTATATAAGTCCTTATGTCAACTACAATACTACTCGTCTTTCGTATTGGGATTGCAAATATACGGCTGGATTATTCGTTTTTCCAAACATACTTTACTTTTATTTTACATTCTTTCCTTAAGTTATTGGTACAATGGAAAATATTTTTTGAAATGTTTAGATATGAGAACTGAGATATTAGATTTTTGACGAGAAAAGCTCTTTTTAAAAACTAAATTATAACGGGATAGATTTCTCGACAAGCTCGAAACGACAGGAAAATTAAACTTGTTAATTACTCAAGAATGCCTTTTAACTTCATAAAATGATTAGATGTTTTGCTTTTCTTACCAAAAAGAAAAGTAAAATGGATACTTTTGAGTTAACTATTCGGGAGGAATTGTCGCAAAGCGAGAATGAGTTATTCAGTATAGTTAATAATATAATGGATACGATGCTGATGACATCATAATTAAGTTTCTATAAAAAAGCTTTTTGATAAAATCGGAGTGACAGAATCAAAAAAAGGAGAACGCTTTATTCTCCTTTTGTATCTTATTAATGTGGACCGTTACCGTTTTTATCTTTTTCCAAATCGGTATTCCAAATTTTGATTTTATCTGTTTTTTTCAAGCCAGATTTTACTTGAACATTCACTCCGTCTGTAATTCCAAGAGTGATGTATTTCTTTTCGTATTTTGCATCTTGTCCTTTACCAGAAGTAAGAATCTCAACATATGGTTTTTGGTTTTCGTCGTAACGAACATGCGCTGATTTTACCAACAATACATTTTTTGCTTCCTGCGTTACAACCTCAGCATTTGCAGAATATCCCGCACGAATAAAGTTATCTGAATCTAATTGAACTGGTGCTTTAATCTCGAACTGAACTACTCCATTCGTTGCAACTCCTTGAGGCGAAATAAAATCAAGAATCGCTGTAAAAGTTTTGTTCGGAATTGCACCAATCGATACATTAATTTTCATTCCTTCTTTTAATTTACCAACCTCAGCTTCGTCAACTTTTCCTTGGAAAATCATTTTCTTAACATCAGCCATCGTAGCAATAGTAGTACCTGTAGAGAAATTATTAATCTCTTGCACCATATTCCCAACCTCAACAGGAATATCTAAAATCATTCCCGAAGTAGTTGCTGTAATACGTGTTGTTGCATAAGCTTCCAAACCGGGAGCAATACCTGTTTGCGCAACTTTGTAATCGTTTTCGGCAGCTTTTAATTGTTGTTGAGCTGACTTATATGTCGCATTTGCATTGTCATAATCTGCACGAGGCAAAACACCTTGATTATATAAAGTTGATGTTCGATTGAAATTACGACGTTCTTGATCGACCGTAATTTGAGCCGCTTGAATAGACTGACGAGCTGCATTTAACGACTGAACATTTGGAACAACTTTCAGTTCACAAATCAACTGACCACGCTCTACATATTGTCCTTCAGCAACATTAATCGATTTTATAACACCCGAAATATTTGGCTTAATTTCAATTGTTTCCAACGGTTTTAATTCACCAGTTGCAACAGCTTTCACCTCTATATTTCCCATAAAAGGCGTTGTCGTTTCATAAACTTCATTGTCTTGGCTATTCTTTTTACCGAAATATGCAATCACACCGATTACAGCACCGATAAAAACGACAATCATCAAAATCTTTAGAAATTTTTTCATTCTTCTATATCTGTTAAGTTTTAGTTATTCATCTCTCAAAGCATCAATAGGTTTGATTTGAATTGCACGTTGAGCAGGAATCAATCCCGCTAAAGTTGCCATAATCACCATCACTGCTAAAGCTGTAAAAAGTGTAAACAAATCGATTGACGCATTATATAAAGGTATGTTTTTATTTGATGGAATGATAATTTCGTTGAGAACCATTAGTAAAAGTGCTGCAAAAATAATTCCGCCTAAACCTGCAATTAATGTTAAAACTACTGATTCTAACAAAATTTGTCCTCGAATTTGAGCAGGAATTGCACCTAATGCTCTTCGAATTCCAAATTCTTTTGTTCGTTCTGAAACTGTAATCAATAAAATACTTGCAATCGCAATAACCCCGGAAAATAATGTCATTCCTCCTACAACAATCGCTAGGAACTGCATTCCTTTTACGAATTTCATAATCTTTCCAAGCATTTCACCTAAATTAAAACCACCAATTCCCTGGTCGTCATCTGGCGAAATATTTTTAATTTGTTTCAGATATGTTTTTAATTCTTTTTCGAATGCTACAATATCATAATTATTAGGTAAACTCAAACTTAAATATTGAATCGTTTCTCCTTGATTGTATATTTTTTGAAATGTTGTAAACGGAATAAACACTTGATCTTTACTCTCTACAGGCGAAGAAGGTGTGTCGTAAACGCCGACAATTGTATAATAACTATCGCTAATTCTGATTTCTTTCCCTAAAGGTTTCGGTTTATCACCAAAAAATTGTTCGGCAACTTCAATTCCAATTACACAAACTTTCGATTCAGTTTTGATATCATCTTCATTGATAAAACGACCTTGAATAATATCTTTCCCAAACATTCGGTTTTGATCTGGATAATCTCCATTAACCGTGTAAAAATTATATTTTGTTCCGTAAGTTAATATTGAATTTGGTTTCGAGTTTCGAGGAGCTAACAACGAAATTTGAGGAAAACGAGCCTGAATTTGACGAACATCACTCATTTTCAATTCAATTGTGCGACCTTTTTGAAATCCTTGATATGGCATCGATGTTGTCCCTCCCCAAACAAATAATGAATTGGTTGCGGCATTTGCCAAATTACGGTCAAAACCATTTTGCAAACCGCGTGTTACTCCTAACAATAATACAAATAAGAACATTCCCCATGCAACACCAATCATTGTCAAAATAGTGCGCAATTTATTTTTGCGAATCGCCGCGTAGACTTCGCTCCAAGCATCTGGATCAAAAACAAATTTTATAAAGTTCATTATTCGTCTCTTAAAGCATCAATAGGTTTAATACGTGCTGCATTCAAAGCTGGAATTAATCCAGAAACTGTTCCTGCAACAAATAAAATAATACAAGCCATTACCAACGAATTAGTTTCTACACCTGGATTATAAATAAAATATTCTTCTAAGCTATCTCCAATATTTTCTACAACAAGTGCCGCTAAAGCAATTCCTATTGCTCCGAAAATAATTGTAATCATAATTGCTTCTTGTAAAATCAGTCCCAAAACATTGGCTGGTGTTGCGCCTAAAGCTTTTCGAATACCAATTTCTTTGGTACGCTCTTTTACACTAAACACCATAATATTTCCGATACTTACGATTCCTGCAATCAAACTTCCTCCACCAATTACAAATACAATAATTGTCAGAATCAAGAAAAATTGATTGGTATCTTCCATTGCATCAGCCGCATTTCGCACCCAAATTCCACCATAATCAGAAGGTGCAACATTATGTCGACCTTTTATATTATATTCAATTGCATTTGCAAGTTTAGAAATGTCAGCCAAAGCCATTCCATCTTTTGGTGTTACAATAATCGATGATACTTTATCTGTAGCATAAATCGTTCTAAACGTTGTAAAAGGTGCATACAAAGCACGCTCGGCATTATCACCACCATCTTTACTTTCGAAAACACCAACCACTTGATACATACTTGAACCTAATTGCAAATACTTACCAATCGCAATCTGATTTGGAAAAAAATCTTGCGCAACCAATCGTCCAATAACAATTGATTTGGACTGATTCTCCATATCTTTTTTATTGATAAATCGACCAAGCGTTACATTTTCATTAATCATTGATTCATATTCTGGATAAACTCCAGTAATTGAATAACTTCCTGAATTAGCTTCATTTCTAATCGTATCACTTTTCGAAATTGTACTTACAATCGATTTTATTTCATCTGGAAAAGAATGTTTAATAAAATCAAAATCTTTTACATCCAATTCAATTGTACGTCCTTGTTTGAAACCATTGTAAGGTTCTGTTGTTGTACCTCCGTTAACGGTAATATTTAATGAATTTGCTTTGAAAAATTCTTGTTGAAACCCGTTCTGCAAACCATTTCCCAATCCATACAATGTAATAAACACAAAAAGCGCCAAAGCGATTGTCAAACCCGACAATGCTGTACGCAATTTATTACTTGCAATGGACGACCATATTTCGCTCCAACGGTCTGTATCAAACATATTTTATATTTAAGATTCTTTGATTTATGATTTACGAAGTTTGAGATTCGAAAATCATTAAACTCTTACTTGTTCTACTTTTTCGTCACTTACAATTACACCATCTTTAAGACGAACAATACGTTTACACATATTTGCAATATCATCTTCATGCGTCACCATTACAATTGTTTTACCTTCGTCATTAATTTCTTGAATCAGGTGCATTACTTCTTGCGAAGTCTTTGTATCCAGCGCTCCTGTAGGCTCATCCGCCAATAACAATTTTGGTTTTGCAGCCAATGCACGCGCAATTGCAACACGTTGTTTTTGTCCACCCGAAAGTTCATTTGGCATATGAGTAGCCCAAGGCTCCAACCCCACTCTTTCCAGATAACTAAGCGCTATTTTATTTCGATCCGATCGTTTTACTTTTTGATAATACAACGGTAACGCTACATTTTCTAATACATTTTTGAAACTAATTAAATTATAAGATTGAAAAATAAATCCTAAAAATTTGTTTCGATAATTAGCCGCTTTAGTTTCGTTTAACTTCTCAATTCTAACACCGTCCAATTCATAAATACCTGTATCATGCTCGTCCAACATTCCAATGATATTCAATAAAGTTGATTTCCCCGAACCCGAAGATCCCATAATCGCAACAAATTCGCCTTCCGTAATCTCAAGGTTAATTCCTTTGAGTACGTGAAGTTTGTTTTTTCCCATTATGTAGGATTTATTTAAATCTCGAATAGATATCATAGATTGTTGTAAATTTCAATAAAGATAACAGATAAGTCGAAATTATAAGAAAAATGTTACAAGCAAGTTTAAGATTTATCTTATAAATAGCGCTAAAATATTTTTCAAAATTAATTTTCAATAATTTTTGAAAGTATAGAAATTTATATATATTTGTGTAAATAATAATTGCAATGAAATTAGAAGAATCAAAAGAAAAATTTGTTCAAACTTGGGGAACTTTCGCTGTTAACTGGGGAATAAATCGTACTATGGCACAAGTTCATGCATTATTATTAACGTATAATGAACCTATTTCTACAGATCAAATTATGGAGGAATTACAAATTTCTCGCGGAAATGCAAATATGAATTTGCGTGCTTTGATGGATTGGGGAATTGTAAGAAAAGAATTGATAAAAGGAGAACGTAAAGAATATTTTGTTGCCGATAAAGATGTTTGGTATTTATTCAAACAAATTACAAAAGAACGCAGAAAGCGTGAAATAGAGCCGGTAATTGATTTTTTAGAATCATTAAAAAACATCGACGATCAATCTGATGATGCAAAAGAATTTGCAAAATTATTACAAGATTTATCTTCTGTTTCGACAAAAATCAATAATATAATGGACCTTGCTATCAAATCTGATGAGCATTGGTTGGTAGGAAAAATCACGAATTTGATAAAATAATCAATTCGTATTTTTTTGAATCACAAATTTCAAAAATTATTGAAAATTCAATATGTATAATATTATTTCGTATATCATTTATCTGATTATTACTTTCTACATCACCATTTTTATTGGTTGGAAAGTGTATAAAATTGGTTTTGTGTACTTGACAAACTTAATCGATAATCATTCTGTTTGTCAATCGATTAATAATCTTTTATTGATTGGATACTATTTGGTCAATTTAGGTTTTTCGGCAATAAGTTTACAAAACTGGGAACAAGTTGACTCCATTACCATCATGTTTTCTTCATTGTCCTACAAAATTGGATTTATATTATTAATCCTCGGAATATTAAATTTTATTAATTTATCAATTATTTATATCGCAAGAAAAAGCAAAAAAATAAACACTTAAACACAGCAAATTATGACAAATTACAATCTAATTGCATATTTGGTTTACTTACCAGTGGCAATATTAATGACAATCGCAGTTTCTAACGTTTTATTCAAAAATGGAAAAATATTTATGTACGATATTTTCCATCAAAAAGAAGATATTGCAAGCGCAACAAATTCATTATTCAAAATTGGTTTTTATCTTTTGAATATCGGTTTTGCCATGCTAATTGTTTACATGACTTCTATCGCAACAACCGAAGATTTGATTGTAAAATTAAGTACAAAAATTGGTAGTTTCGCCATTTATTTAGGAATAATGTTGATGCTAAACCTTTTCTTATTTATGAAAGGCAGACGTAGATCTTTGCAACAACAATATTTAAGAAGTTTAGAATCTTAACAAGAAAACCTCCCAAAAGTTAACTTTTGGGAGGTTTTTATTTTAAACTGGATCAACATCAACATCAATTCGTACCGAACGAAAAGCTGCAATTGTATGCAATTGATCTATTTTTGCTTGAATTAAATCTTTTACTTTTTGAGGTGATTGATTTGGTCTAATTTTAATCATCACATCTGTAATATATAAATTATTGATTCTTCCAATCGAAGGCGTTTCTGGACCAAGTAAACATTTTGCATCAAAACTTGGTTTAAGCAAAACGACTAATTGAGCCGCCGTTTTATCCAAACGCTCTTTATTTTTATGCTTGAAACGCAACTTGATTAACCGTGAATAAGGAGGATACAAAAATTCTTTTCGCTCATACAAAATATCTTTCATCGTTGGTGCATAACTGTAGGTTGTGACATTTTGCAAAATCTGATGTTCTGGCTGAAAAGATTGAATCAATACTTTTCCTTGTTCTTGACGACGACCTGCACGACCAGAAACTTGCGTTAACAATTGAAACGCTTTTTCGTGCGCTCTAAAATCAGGAAAATTTAACAAAGAATCTGCTCGAATAACACCAACAAAATTAACATTTCCAAAATCAAAACCTTTTGTAATCATTTGCGTTCCAATTAAAATATCAATTTCTTTGTTCTCAAAATCTTCGATCAATTTTTCGTACGCAAATTTCCCTCGCATCGAATCGACATCCATTCTTCGAACTTTTGCTTCAGGAAAAATTGTTTGAACTTGCTGTTCTATCTGTTCTGTTCCCAAACCTTTTGTATTCAATTCGTACGAACCACAACTCGGGCAACGCAAAGGTTTTGCTTGTGCATAACCACAATAATGACATTTTAGTTGATTCGAGAATTTATGATATGTTAAACTGACATCACAATTTGGACATTCGGGCGTATGACCACACGTATTACATTCCATAATTGGCGCATATCCACGACGATTCTGAAATAAAATGACTTGCTTTTTTTGATGCAATTGATTGAAAATTTCATCACGAAGTGTATGCGAAATATCTTCTGTAATTTCTTTTTCCTTTTGCGCTTTTTTGAGGTCAATCAAATTAATTTCGGGCAATTTTATACTCCCAAAACGTTCAGTTAATTCGACATAACCATATTTTTTATTTTTCGCATTATAATAACTTTCAGCCGAAGGTGTCGCTGAACCTAATAAAACCTTCGCATTCATCATTCCTCCAAGCAACATCGCCATATCGCGCGCATGAAAAAATGGTTTTACATCCATTTGTTTATAAGAAGATTCGTGCTCTTCATCCACGATAATCATTCCTAAATTATCAAAAGGCAAATACAACGCTGTTCGTGGACCAATGATAATATCAAAATCGCCATTCAAGGTTTTCTGCCACAATTCTACACGTTCATTTTGATTGAATTTCGAATGATAAACTCCTACTCTTTCTCCAAAATGTTTTTTGATTCGATGAACAATTTGAGTTGTCACAGAAATTTCTGGTAATAAGTACAACACTTTATTTCCTTTCGCAATTACTTGTTCCATCAATTTTAGATAAATTTCTGTCTTTCCACTTGATGTTACACCATGTAATAAAACGGTTGATTTATCCTTAAAATCTTCTTTAATTTGATTTAAAGCTGCAATTTGTTTCAAGGTCAATTCAGCAATTTCAGCAACTTCTTTCTCATCTTCATCTACACGAGAAGTTTGATGTTGATAAATTTCAACTGCTCCTTTTTCTGCTAAAGATTTAAGTACAGCATTTGTCGCACCTTGTTTTATAAAATCTGCAACTTTTAGCGGTTTTTCTTGCGATTGCGTTTCTAACGTAATCAATTGCAACAAGGTTTCGCGCTGTTTTGGTGCTTTATTTAATTGATTTAAAATCTCGATAAAGGCAGTTTCATTTCCTTTTAAATCTGGATGTAATCGGACATAATTATCAATTTTTGGCGTATATTTTTCGTTCAGTTTTTCATCTAACCGAATAATTCCTTTATCAATTAATAATTTAAGTGTTGGAATTGCTGATTTCTCGTCTACAATTAAAGCTGCTTCTTCAACTGAAATGATTTCACGCAATTTCAACGCTTCAAAAACTAAGAATTCATAATCATTTAGCTCTTCAATTGTTTCATAATTTGGATTAATTAATCGAACAAAAGTTTGAGATTCTAATTTTAATGCAGAAGGAAAAGCATTTCGAAAAACATCGCCCAGTGAACACATATAATAATTCGCCATCCATTCCCAAAAATTAATTTGCGTTTGCGTCACCAAAGGTTCATCATCCAAAAAAGCATGAATCGCCTTTGTTTTGTATAATTCTGGCGCATTTTGATGAATAGAATGTACAATTCCTGTATATAATTTTTGCGTTCCGAAAGGCACGGAAACACGCTGACCAACTTTAATTTGCTGTAAATCAATTTCAGAAAGATGGTATGTAAATGTTCCATTTAATGAAAGTGGTAAAATAATTTCGGCAAAATAATTCGTTGTCATTTTATATGATTAAAAACGCAAGTTAAACATTTTTTTGTGTTAAGAATGAAGATTACAATTGCTTAAAATTTCACAAATTATTAATATTTCATTTTCAGATAGTTTGAAGAATTAATACTAATTTTAAGAGAATTCAAAAACTATCATTATGTTACATGCCATTTTAGATCAGATTTCGGAATCGGAAAAACCAATTATAAAAATCATTTTCAGAAATGATGATACGCGTGTTGTTGCTTTTGGACTAAAAAAAAGTTTGAAATTAATCGATCATCAATTACCTGTAAATGCAAAAATTTTAATGCTGAAAGGTGAAATAGAAATTGATTCAAAAATTGAGATTGTCAATTTAAAAGAATTTGACGAATATATTCTTCCTCCAAAAGTTATTCATCAAGTGACTTCCTTACAAGATTCGATGATGTTGGTTATTCTAAATTTTAATAAAAAAAGTTTTTAAAATATAGTTAAACTCTATTTATTTACACTATAAAAAACTTTATATTTATGATTATTAATTTATCAAAATATGAAACTACTTTTCTCATTAACTACTCTCCTTACCTTAGCCCTATCTTCTTGCAGTACAAGTATTAAACACGATCGATTATTTACTGGAACGATTGTGAGAGATTGTACAGGAACTTACATTCGTGTTGATGACAAAGAGGATTATTTGGTTTGTAACAATGAAATATTTTCAGACAAAAAAGAAGGTGAAACCGTGAGTGTTATTTATGATTTTGAAAAAACATGCAAAGAGTTAGAAAATAAAGCAACTTGTATGATGTATCATGAACATAAAGGCAAGATTAGAATCAAGAAAAATAATAATTAATCAAAAAATCCACTCAAATTGAGTGGATTTTTGCTTTATATAAAATACGATTATTTCGATTTTTTACGACGCTCTAATTCTTTTTCAATCAGCATCAATTCGCGTCCTGTTTGTCCTGCAACAGAAGTGTTTTCTTGTGCTCGACGAACCAAGTAAGGCATTACTTCTTTGATTGGCCCGTAAGGTAAATATTTTGCAATATTGTATCCTAAATGCGCCAAGTTGAATGAAATATTATCACTCATTCCAAATAATTGTCCAAACCAGAAATTTGGATTATTTTTCTCAATTCCGTTTTCGTTCATCAATTTGATTAACAATTCGCAACTTTCTTCGTTGTGCGAACCTGCGAATAAACCAAAACGCTCGTGATGAGAAGCAATAAATTCTAACGCTAGATTATAATCTCTATCCGAAGCTTCTTTGTTTGGTTGAATTGGAGATGGATAACCTTCGGCTTGCGCACGTGCACGCTCTTTCTCCATATATGCTCCACGCACAATTTTGAATCCTAAGAAATATCCTTCGCGCTCTGCTTTTGCATGCATTTCTTTCAAATAAGCCAAACGATCATGACGATACATTTGCAACGTATTCCAAACTAATGCACGTTTTGTGTTATATTTCACCATCATTTCGTCAGTCAAATCATCTGCAGAACCTTGCATCCAAGTTTCTTCTGCATCTACCATGATATTAACATCCAAATCATATCCTTTTTGACATACTGCCTCGAAACGTTGACGAATATTAGCCCAAGATTTTTCTTCTTCTGCAGTTAACGTTTGTTTCTTCCCTACTTTTTCAAATAATTCGATTCGACCAAATGCAGTTGGTTTAAATACTACAAATGGAATTGATTGATTAGATTTTGCTAAATCAACCAAGTGTAACATAACGTCACGAACTTCGTCAAATTGTTTTTCTTCTGTTAATCCTTCGATAGAATAATCTAAAATAGAACTTACGTGATATTTAAATAATTCATTTGCGACAACCACACCTTGTTCTGCCGTTTCTCCTCCTACAAATTGTTTGTAGATTGTTTCACGAATTACAGGTTTTACGAATGGGATATCTACCGCAAATGGTAAATTAAAAAACTTAGTTCCAAAACTTGTCAATGCGGGGCTTCCGATTAACTTGTATAAGTAATACGCTTTCTTTAAATCTTTATCTGATTTCGATTCGAAAGCAAACTGTGTATTGTCGAATAAAGACATGTGAGTTAACTATTTTTTGTGTTAATATAACGTTACAAATTTATAATTAAAACCTGATTAAACTAAAAAAACCTACAAGAAATTCTTGTAGGTTTTTGATATATTTTAAAGATTGCAAATAGTTGCCTATTCTTATCCTTTTTTAGCGTATTTGCTTCTGAATTTGTCGATACGTCCTGCAGTATCAACCAATTTAGTTTTACCTGTGTAAAATGGGTGAGATGTAGAAGAAATCTCCATTTTGATTAATGGGTACTCTACTCCGTCAACAACTAATGTATCTTTAGTATCAGCACAAGATTTTGTGATGAACACATCTTCGTTAGACATATCTTTGAATGCTACCAAACGGTAATTTGTTGGGTGGATATCTTTTTTCATTTTTTTAATCTTCTTTGTTAACTTTATTGGAGTGCAAAGATAATATTATTTACAGAATGTTACAATCAATTTTATTGAAAAAACATTTAAAACAATACATTAAGCAAATTTAATTTCGAGTGTAATGGGCTTCTTAAAATTAAACCTGCACTTCTTGTACACATTTTTCGTGGTGCAAATATAAACATTTTAGTAATTCGTACAAATATTTTTGGTGAATCTATTCATAAAAATCTATTTTTTATCTTTGTCCATCTACAATAAAACCTATTATTTGCTGTTTAAACTTATATAATGAATCATAATTTTATGAACGTAAAAACATTAATCGCCGGACTTGGTATTGCTTCTTTGATTGGTTTTCAATCTTGTCGCGATGATTTTGACTATGATCCAATTAGTTCTGAATTGCGCTTTAGCAAAGATACCGTTTCCGTAGATACCGTATATAATTTCTCTAAATCTGAAACCTATCTGCTTAAAATTTATAATCCTGAGAATGATGATCGCGTGATTCCAAAAATATATTTGACACGTGGAAATAATTCATTTTTCAATATAAATGTAGACGGAAAAGCAGGAACAAGTTTCGAAAATGTGCCGATTCGCAAAAAGGATAGTTTATTTATTTTTGTTGAAGTAAATGCTCAAGAAGCGCCTCTTAATCCGCTTTACGATGACGAAATTAACTTTAAAACAACCAATTCTTCTAAAAAAATCAAGTTACTTTCTTGGATAGAAAAAGCTAAAATTCATACAAAAGATGCTACAATTTCTTCTGCAAATTGGAATATGGACGAAGCCCAAGTAATTGACGGAAATTTAACTATTACAAGTGATTTAACAATTGATAAAGGTGCAAAAGTTTATTTCAAAAAAGGAGCAAGTTTAACAGTTGGAAACAATGCAAAACTTACTGTAAATGGAGCTTTGAATGAAGAAGTGAAATTTCGTTCAGCTCGTCATGATAATAAATACGATTCGATTCCTGATCAATGGAACAAAATCGAACTAGCTCCAAATAGTACATCAAAAATCAATTATGCAAAAATTATTGGTGCAGATACTGGTTTACACGTAAATAATTCGAAATTAGATATTAGTAATGCTAAAATTGTTAATAATCAATCGTATGGAATTTTAGCAACAAACGCTACAATTACAGGTTACAACTTGGTGATGAATAATAGTAATTTGGCAACTTTAGCAATAGAATATGGTGGTTCGTACGAATTTTATCATTCTACTTTTGCCAATTATTACAATTTTGCGACAAGTGCTGGTCCAGCTTATTCGCTTTTCTTGAGTAACGAAAACAATGATAAAAATGTTTCGGCTTTGACAAAAGCAACGTTCGGAAATTGTATTATATATAATGAACGCACGCCAAATGCTATTTTATTGGATAAAAAAGATGGTGCGGCTTTCAATTATTTATTTGACACCAATGTTATTCACAATGCGGATACTTCAGTATTAAATGTGACAACTGCGCCAAATTTCTTGGCAAGTATTACGTTAGATCCGATGTTTGAGAATACAAATTATTTCGCAAATAAATTAGCTGTGAAAAATGAATCACCTGCTAAAGGGAAAGGAAAAATATCTTTTGCGCAACAATATCCGTTAGATTATAACGGACAACCTCGAGGAACAACTCCTACAATTGGAGCATTTCAATAAAATAAATAAGGTCGAGTAAAACTCGACCTTATTTATTTATTATTTAACTGAACAGATACTTTTCCTTTAAAATCATCTCCTTTAAAATTGATTCTATAACTTTTATAAGATTCTAAATGAATAGATTCTTTTTTATTCATTTTTCCTTTCGAAGCACTACCTATTTGAGTTAATTCTTTTCCTGTATAATCTACAATCGAAAAATCCATTAAACCATTTTTTTGTTTCACTTCATAATCTAATTCAAGTTCTATATCTTGATTTGTTTTCAAGAAATAATAAACTTCTCCTTGCATTTGTGTAAAGTCCAAAACGATTTGATTATTATTTCGTCTAATCACTTTTGTTGCTGAATATGTTGTTCCTTCTGTTTTATAAATTCCATCAATACTCAAATATCTTGACGCATTCGTTGACACATTCGAAACAGTTGAAATTGTAATACAAGATTGCACCAACATCACTGCAAAACACAATAAAATAAATTTTCTCATAACATCATATCTTTACTATTAAGATGCATGTTTTATAAAAAAGTTACAACAAAGATTTAAATTCTATTCGTTATTTCTCGTACCAAAACACCAACAACTCCTAAAATAACCACCTCATCATTTTCGTGTATTTGAACACAATCTTTGTAATTTAGATTTATCGCAATCAGTTTATTGTTTATTTTATCAAAGCGTTTCAACGTATAATCTTCATTATTAACAGAAACAATAATATCATCGTGATGCAACGGAATAAGATCTGTCCGAATCACCAAAATATCATTTTTTTGATAAACAGGATACATCGAATCTCCACCAACGACAATCAAAAAAGTAGATTCGGGATGCGTTAAATAACGTTCGTCCAAACTTATTCTATCGTCCACAAAATCTTCTGCAGGTGAAGGAAATCCAGCATTTACATGACCAAAATTCGGAATATATTTTTTCTCACCATCTGTATTTATAACAAAAAGGTTGAGTTCTTTGTCTAACATTTTTATCTCTCCATTCATTTTTTCTATCGTTTAATACACCACCAACAAATCTTTCCACTTGGTTGTATAACAAGGTGATAAATTATTTTGACGCATTTTCCACGTTTTATTCAAATCTTGCGAAGCTAATTTTATTTTTGCCGCACCAAATTTTTTGTTCAACAAATCGATGACTTTCATCAAATCTGGGTGATTTGGATTTTCTTCTTCAAAAAGCGATAATTGTTTTTGATCTGACGAAACAATTCCAGACACCACTACTCCAGCCTTTTTGTACTCATAACCATCTTTATAAATTTGCTCAAACGCTTTAATTGCAAATTTGGACAACGTTATACTTGAATTCGATTCGTAAGGTAAATGGACCGAAATTGTACGGTAATATTGTGGTTTATTTCTATCAAAATTATTGGTCTGAATAAAAACTGTAACCAAATTGCAAGAAGAATTCTGTTTCCGAAGTTTCTCTGCACACGAAACCGCAAAAGTAGCAACACGCTCTTTTACATATTCAAAATCGTTGGTATATTCTTCAAAACTACGCGTCGTTGCAATACTTTTCTTTGCCGAAATCGCTTCTAAATCTAACACCGCTTCACCTAACAAATCTTTTTTCAAACGCAAACCTACTATCGAAAATTCTTTCCGAAGAAAATCATCTTTTAATTGTACAAAATCCAACGCTTTATTGACACCGATCATTCTCAAACGTCGCGACATTCGTCGACCAATTCCCCAAACATCTTCAATATTTAACCATTTTAACGCTTTATGGATTTGTTCTTGAGTCTGAATAATATAAACCCCTTGATGAACTTCTGGAAATTTTTTCGCAATATGATTCGCTAATTTCGCCAAGGATTTTGTTGGAGCAATTCCTACACAAACTGGCAATTTTGTAAATTGATATATTTTAGATTTGATTTCTAATCCGTAATTTTTCAAATCAAAACGATCAAATCCATTCAATTTTAAGAAACATTCGTCTATCGAATAAATTTCCTGATCAGGCGAATACAACGATAAAATCGACATTACACGATTGCTCATATCCGCATATAATTGATAATTTGACGAAAAAACTTTGATTTTTTTCTGTTCAAAAATACGTTGAAATTGATGCGCAGGCGCACCCATTGGAATTCCAGCTAACTTTGCTTCGGCAGAACGCGAAATTACACAACCATCATTATTAGACAATACTACAATTGGCTGATGAAGAAGCTTCGGTTGAAAAACACGATGGCAACTGGCGTAAAAATTATTACAATCTATCAATGCGAACATAATACAAAGTTGAGAAGTTAAAACGCCACATTGTGTCATCGAAAATGTTAAATTATTCAAAAATAAAAAACCACTCAAATGAGTGGTTTGTATTCTTATTTAATTTTATATTTTTTATGCAAATCTTTTATTACAACAGCTGGTTCATAAACCGTTTGAAATTTTATCGGTTTACTGTTTTTGAAATATTGTACTTTCAGCCACGTATCATTATTATCTAACTTTGTATAGCTGTTACTTTTTTCCAAAACTTTATCGTTCACCGTACTTAAAATTGCAAAATAATCAAAATTATTACGCTGACCAATTTCTGCTGCTCTCAACAAAGCATAGTCAAACGTTTTGTCTTTTTTATTGTATTCGTTTCCATCAAAACTAACAATATAGGTATCATTGTTCACCTTTTCTTCGGTATAACCGCCTGTACCATTATCTTTTTGGTATGCAACAGCCTTGCTGTTATGACAACTTGCTAAAGCAAAAATGAAAGCTCCAGCACATAAAATTTGAGTTAATTTTTTCATATCATTATAATTGGTTATTGAGCTTTAACAAAAATTGTTCCTTTTAAGATATGTTTTTGATATTTCTAAATATTTTCTTAACAAATTATTTTTGAATAAAATACTTTGTTATAAACATTTCTGATTAACAGTGTGTTTTTTAAACATTTAAAATCAATTTTGGCACAACATATTTAACATTCTATTAACTCATTGATTCTAATAAAAATCATTTAAGTTTTAATGCTTTATCTGATAAACTCACCTATTTTTGTAAATCAATTATAAGTAATGAGTAAATTAGAAAAATATCTATTTTCTACCAGAACCATGACGGTCTTGCTATTCATCTACGCAATCGCCATGGGTTATGCCACTTTCATTGAAAATGACTACGATACGGCTACTGCAAAAGCTGTTATTTACGAGGCAAAGTGGTTTGAGGTATTAATGATTTGGTTGATCGTTTTGTTCTTAATGAATATCAAACGATACCGATTATGGTCAAAGGAAAAATTGCCTTTATTGGTTTTCCACTTAGCATTTTTGTTTATTTTTATTGGAGGAGGAATTACTCGTTACATCAGTTTCGAGGGTGAAATGCCTATTCCAGAAGGAGGAACAAGTAACGAAATTACATCGTACAAATCTTATTTCAAGATGATGGTTGATGATGGTACACAACGTTTGGCGTATGACAATCATCAATACAATATGACGTATTTTGACAGAAAAGATAGTACAAGTTCTTTGTTCCGTAGACACTTTGAAGGTGAATATCAGTTCAAAGATAAAGTCATTAAATTAAAAACTTTTGATTACGTACCTCACGCTTTAGATACGGTTGTAAGAAAAAAAGAAGGAATTAATGTTTTAGAAATCGTGACAGTTGGACAAGCTGGACGTAATTCTGTTTTCATCAGAAATGGTGAAATAAAAAGTGTTAATGGAACTTTAGTTTCGTACAATAGACCGCAAGATGGTGCGGTACAAATTACTGGAGAAGGAGAAAATTTGGTTATCAAATCGCCTTTCGAAGGAGAATATGTACAAATGGCTGGACAACAAGTTGGACAAATTACAGACATGCAAAAATTGCAAGAAGGTGCTGGAAAAGTTGAATTTAATGTTCCTGCTCCATTAAAACTACGTTCGTTATATACAATCAACGGAGCGCAATTTGTAGTTCCAAATCCGGCTTTCAAAGGTGAAGTTTTATATAGACAAGGTTCTAAATTTAAAGCAGAAGAAAAGAATCTACCTGGTGCAATTAGAGCCGAAGTTATTGTTGGTGATAAACGCGATACAGTGACAATTGTTGGTGGAAAGGGTGTCACAAATTATTCTGCTGATGTACAAATTGACGGAATGAATATTTCGTTAGGTTACGGTTCTAAATTAGTAAAAGTTCCATTTAGCATTCGTTTAGATGACTTTATTTTAGATCGTTATCCTGGTTCTACAAATCCTTCTTCTTTCGAATCTAACATTACAGTTATCGACGAGGGAAAAGAAACAAAACATCACATTTATATGAACAATGTAATGGATTATAAAGGTTACCGTTTCTTCCAATCGAGTTATTTTCCAACGGAAGACGGAACTATTTTACAAGTTAACCAAGACTGGTGGGGGACTAACATTACCTATTTAGGATACTTCTTATTATTTGGAGGAATGTTTGTTTCATTATTCTGGAAAGGAACTCGTTTTACGCAATTAAACTCTCTATTAAAAAGTTTACATACCAAAAAAATAAATATTTTACTTCCATTATTTTTACTTTCTGGATTAGCATTTGCTCAAAATCCAAGTACTACTGATGGAGGAAAAAATGGACATCAAAAAATTCAGACTGATTCGGAAAAAGGGAACGTTCATTCATCAGAGCACATTGGTAGTTTTTCTACAAAAATGGCTGATGGAGATGAATTAGCGAAGAATGTAAAAATTCCTGACGAACACGCTGATAAATTTGGTCATTTACTTACACAAGATATCGAAGGACGTATAAAACCTCTTAATACACAAGCTTTAGAAATCCTTAGAAAAGTTTATAAAAAAGATAAATTCCACGGATTATCTGCCAATAAATGGTTTATTTCTTTGCAATTAGACCCTGCTTATTGGGTAAATGCTCCGATGATTGAAGTTGGAGATAAAGGAGGAGATCGTTTAAAGAAAATTACAAGCGCAAACGAAGATGGTTACACATCTTTAATGAATTTGATCGATCCAAAAACGACTCGTTTTAAATTAGATAAAGCCTATAACGAGGCATTCTCAAGAAAACCTTCAGAGCGTTCTAAATTTGATGAGGAAGTAATTAAGGTTACAGAGCGTTTCAATATTTTAGATCAAACTGCAAAAGGATATCAATTAAAAATAATTCCAGTTCAGAATGATCCTTCAGAGCGTTGGACTTCTTGGATTTATCAAACACAAGAAAATCCTGTAGAAATCGATACAATGGCACTTGGAATGATTAGTGTTTATTTTAACATGGTTTCGAAAGGATTAGAAAATGGTAATTGGACGCCTGCAGATAATGCGGTAGATTATATCGATAAATACCAACAAAAATGGGGTAAAAATGTTGTGCCTTCTCCAACAAAAGTTGAGATAGAAGTGTTATACAACAAATACAACGTTTTCTTTTGGGTGATGATTGCTTATTGTATGGTTGGTGGAGTTTTAATGATTTTATCCTTCATTCAGTTATTTTCAGAAAGCAAAGCACTTCATCGAATTATCAATGTTTGTTTGGGATTAATATTTATTGTCTTTATCGTACAAGCCGCAGGACTTGGTGTTCGTTGGTATTTAACTGGACACGCACCTTGGTCTAATGGTTACGAAGCCATTGTATTTATTTCATGGATTAGTGTTTTAGCTGGATTGTTATTATACAAAAACCGAAACGCATTTATTCCAACAACAGGAGCTATGGTTGCTGTAATTATGATGGGATTTGCACACGGAGGTTCTATGTTAGATCCACAAATTACACCACTTGTTCCTGTACTAAAATCATATTGGTTAATTGTACACGTTGCGATTATCGTTTCATCTTATGGTTTCTTTGGATTAAGTGCTATTTTAGGAGTTTTCTCATTAATTATCATGATGATTAAACCAAATAAAAAGATTGAAATTTCGCTAAAAGAAATGACTTACGTTTCTGAAATGTCATTAACAATTGGTATTTTCTTACTTACCGTTGGTACATTCTTAGGAGGTATGTGGGCAAACGAATCTTGGGGACGTTACTGGTCTTGGGATCCAAAAGAAACTTGGGCTTTCGTTTCTGTAATTGTTTATGCAGTTGTTTTACATATGCGTTTAGTTCCAGGATTGAGAGGGAAATTTGCCTTCAATGTTGCAGCAATGTGGGCTGTTTGGACAGTAATTATGACGTATTTTGGCGTTAACTATTACTTATCTGGATTACACTCATACGCAGCCGGAGATCCAATTCCAATTCCATTCTGGGTTCCTGCAACAGCAGTCGCAATGTTAGTTTTATCTATTGCAGCTTGGTATTTCCAAAACAAAGTTTACCACGTAAAATCAAAAAATTAATTTCTTTAAATATTATAAAATAAAAAAGCTCATCCAAAGATGAGCTTTTTTATTTTAACCTACTTTAACTTACAAATCATAACATTTTTTTTAAATTTGTTTAAAATAGTACGCAATGAAATATTTATTCATCGGATTTTTAGGGCTATTTATAGCTTGTAATGCGCAAGAAACTAAGAAAGTTTCTAAAAAGCAAACCATTCATCAAACAACAAAAACACCTCAAAAAGTGAACAAAATTTACGATTATACATTCAAAGATATCAATGATGACGATTTTAATTTCGCGGATTTGAAAGGAAAGAAAATCTTAATTCTTAACACAGCTTCAAAATGTGGTTACACACCTCAATATGATGCTTTAGAAAAATTGTATCAAGAATATAAAGATCAAGGTTTAGTTATTGTTGGATTTCCTTCAGACAATTTTGGAGGTCAGGAATTTGACAACAATGAAGAAATTGCAAGTTTTTGTAAATTAAATTATGGCGTAACTTTTCCTTTGATGTCAAAAAGTGATGTAATTGGAAAAAATCAAAATGAAATTTTCAAATTCTTAACAAAAAAATCATTGAACGGAAAATCTGATAATGATGTAAAATGGAATTTTACGAAATTTTTGATTAACGAAGACGGAACTTTAGAGGCTTCTTATCCATCAAAAGTAACTCCAGATTCAAAAGAAATAATAGATTGGTTAAATAAATAGTAAATGAAGTTAGATATTCTTGCAATTGGAGCTCATCCTGATGACGTAGAATTGGGATGTGGAGGAACACTTGCAAAAGAAATTAAAAACGGTAAAACAGTTGGTATTCTCGATTTAACAAAAGGAGAATTGGGAACTCGTGGTACTGATGAAACGCGCCGTGTAGAAGCAAATGATGCCAAAAACATTTTGGGAGTTGCTGTAAGAGAAAATC
Organism: Empedobacter sp. UBA3475; assembly: GCF_002378465.1. Lineage (NCBI taxonomy): Bacteria > Pseudomonadati > Bacteroidota > Flavobacteriia > Flavobacteriales > Weeksellaceae > Empedobacter > Empedobacter sp. UBA3475. Next base: position 20,473 of record NZ_DFRA01000041.1, read on the forward strand.
TTGGAATTCCTGATGGTTTTTTCTTGAATGATAAAGAAAATCAATTGAAAATTGTCGAAATCATTCGCAAATATCAACCTGATATTATTTTGAGTAATGCACCTCACGATCGCCATCCAGATCATGGAAAAGGTTCAGATTTAGTGAATACTGCTATTTTCTTATCGGGTTTACCAAAAATTGATAATGGATTACCAGCTTGGCGTCCAAAAAAGCACTTCCACTACATTCAATGGTTGCCTTTAGAACCTCATTTTGTAATTGATATTTCTGGTTTTGTTGATACAAAAGTGGAAGCTTGCATGGCGTATAAAACGCAATTTTTTGATCCAAATTCGAGCGAACCTCAAACACCAATTTCATCGAAGAATTTTACAGATTCTATCCGATATCGTGCATATGATTTAGGAAGATTAATCGGAACTGAAGGTGGAGAAGGATTTATTTCGCGAAGTTATATTGGCGTAAATAATTTAGATTCTTTAATTTAGAAATAAAGGTGTAAAAAACCTTTATTTTTTTGTCAAAATTATTTGCAAGTACCGATTAATAGGCTATATTTGCAGTCCAATTGAGAGATTAAATAAAAGTTAATTTCGCAATAAAAATGGTGATTGTAGCTCAGTTGGTTAGAGCGCCGGATTGTGGTTCCGGAGGTCGTGGGTTCGAGACCCATCATTCACCCTAAAACTTTAGAATTAGTTTCAAAAGAAATTCAAACCAAATGGTGATTGTAGCTCAGTTGGTTAGAGCGCCGGATTGTGGTTCCGGAGGTCGTGGGTTCGAGACCCATCATTCACCCTAAAAACTTTAGAATTAGTTTCAAAAAAAATTCAAACCAAATGGTGATTGTAGCTCAGTTGGTTAGAGCGCCGGATTGTGGTTCCGGAGGTCGTGGGTTCGAGACCCATCATTCACCCATATTAAATCTCAATTTCAATAGAAGTTGAGATTTTTTAATTGAATTAATATCAAAACTTGGGAGCAATGCAAAAATTTGTGATAATCTGAATAAGAAAAAAGCTCTATCTCTAACTTCTTACAATTGCATTCTAAAGCTTTTTAATTTTTGGATTAGGAGTCAGGATTCTTGGTTATTTTAAATTATATTTTTATGGATAAAAAAAATAAGAATGATTTTTAGTTTGATTCTTCGTTGTAAATTTACCAAAACATTCAAAATGAAAAAATCATCAATATTCTTAGGAATGATTGCTTTTGCTGGAGTTTTAAGCTCTTGTTCAACTCAAAAAACAGCAGCAGAATCAACTCAAACCTCAATAGAAATGACAAAAGATTACGCTTTTCAATATTATGCTCAAGTTCCATTAACAACAGATATTTCGCATTTAACAAAAAACGAAAAAGAGATTTTACGTTTGATGTTCAAAACGGCAGATATTATGGACGATTTATTTTGGCAACAAGCTTATGGTGCTAAAATAGATTTGATGGACGAAACGAAAGGTGAAGCCAAAGAATATGCAAAAATAAACTACGGTCCTTGGGATAGATTGAATAACGAAACGCCTTTTATAAACGGTATTGGAGCAAAACCTGCTGGTGCAACTTTCTATCCAATTGATATGACGAAAGAGGAATTTGAACAAGCAAATATCAAAGATGGTAAATCTCCTTACTCAATTATTCGTCGTAATCGTGAAGGAAAATTATATTCGATTCCATACCACGAAAATTTCAAAAATCAATTATCAAAAGCCGCTGAATATTTAACAAAAGCATCAGAATTAGCAGAAGATGCTGGGCTTAAAAAATATTTAAAATTACGTGCTGCAGCTTTGATAAGCGATGATTTTTATGCAAGTGATTTGGCTTGGATGGATATGAAAAATGCAAATATTGATATGGTGGTTGGTCCGATTGAAAATTACGAAGATCAATTGTTTGGATATAAAACTTCATATTCTGCATATATTTTAGTAAAAGATATTGAATGGTCGAAAAAATTGGCAAAATTCGTTCAATATTTACCAGAATTACAGAAGAATTTACCTGTTTCTGCAAATTACAAAAAAGAAATTCCTGGAACTGATTCGGATCTTAATGCGTATGATGTGGTGTATTATGCGGGAGATTGTAACGCTGCTGGAAAAACAATTGCGATTAATTTACCAAATGATGAAAAAGTTCAACTAGAAAAAGGAACGCGCCGTTTGCAATTAAAAAATGCTATGAAAGCGAAATTTGATAAAATTCTTGCCCCAATTGCAACTGCTTTGATTGATGAAAGCCAACAGAAAAACATCAAATTTGATGCATTCTTTTCTAATGTGATGTTTCACGAAGTGGCGCATGGTTTAGGAATCAAAAATACAGTAAATGAAAAAGGTTCTGTCCGCGATGCTTTAAAAGAAGCTAATTCAGCTTTAGAAGAAGGAAAAGCTGATATTCTTGGTTTGTATATGGTGAATCAATTGTTGAAAAAAGGTGAATTGACAGGAACACAAGAAGATTATTTTGTGACTTTCTTGGCTGGAATCTTACGTTCAGTTCGTTTTGGAGCAAGTTCTGCACACGGACAAGCAAACATGATTGCGTTTAACTATTTTGCTGAAAATGGAGCTTTCGAAAAAACTACAAATGGACGTTACAGAGTAAATGTAGCTAAAATGGAAAAAGCAATGAATGGTTTATCAGAATTAATTTTGACACTTCAAGGAAATGGAGATTATGATGGTGTAAAAAAATTATATGCTGATAAAGGAATTATTCACGACGATTTACAAAAAGATTTAGATGTCTTGAAAACAAAAAACATTCCAGTTGATGTTGTTTTTGAACAAGGTCCAAAAATGTTGGGATTGTAAAAATAGATTCAATAAAAAAGCTTTCTCAAAATTGAGAAAGCTTTTTTGTTATTCATATAATTTCGTAGCAAAATCCTTCATCGGATTTCTAACTTTTTTCATTGGCGCTAGCCAATCTTCACTGTCTCTGTATCCCAAAGGAAGCATTAAAACGCTTCGCATTCCTTTTTCTTTCAAATCAAGCAAATCATCCAATTCAGCATTATCAAAACCTTCCATTGGCGTACTATCAATTTTCAATTCTGCTGCTTGAGCAAGAGCAAAACCTAATCCAATGTATGCTTGACGAGCTGTATGTGCAAAATTTTCTTCAGAAGTTTGAGGCAAATAAATTCCTTTCAATTTATCTGTATACGAACCAAAACGACCTCTTGGCAAATCTCTCTCATCCGTTGTATAATCGTAAATTGCATCAATACGATCTTCTGTATAACGATCCCAAGCTACAAAAACCAATAAATGCGAACAATCTACAATCGCTTGCTGATCATAGGCAATTGGAACAATTTTTTGTTGCAATTCTTTATTTTTAATAACTAAAATTCTGAACTGTTGCAAACCTGATGAAGTTGGTGCTAAACGAGCTGCTTCAACAATTTTTTTAACGTCTTCTTCTTCAACAATTAAAGACGGATCATATTTTTTTGTAGCGTAACGCCATTTCAAATCATCTATTAAAGACATAATTACTTATTTAAAATCTTTCTAAAAATACATCAAAAAAGTAATCGATCGACCAAAAAATATGCTAAAATTTATGTTATTTATCTTGTTTCCATTCCAAAAAATAACTTCCAGTTGCATTCGTAGAATTCCAACGAACTTGATAATCACCTTTTGCTAAATCAACTGTAAAATTTTCTTCTTTCGAATTTGTAAGTTGACGATTAAACACTACTTCATTATTTTGATCTACAATTTCAAAAATCATTTCGCCTTCTAATTTAATATTCGAATGAAAATTAGCAGTTAAACTTTTCGAAACATTTAGCTTGATATAACTCGTTCCAGAAGCATCTTCAAACTTCGCTTTTGTCCAATTATCACCATTCGAATTCGACCATTTCGAATCCCCCACTCCTTTGTCAAAAAAAGTTCCTTGCGATTTGATATTTGGATTATCCACTTTTCTATAAAAATTATTCGAATCAACATCTGCATTAACTTTTACTGTAATACATGATTGTAACGAAATCATTGCGATAATAAGTGCTATTTTTTTCATATTAGTTTCTCTTTTACTAAATAGATGCAGCATTTTGAAAAAAGTTACAGCAAACAAATATTTTTAAATCATTTTTGATATGCGTAACTTTCGCAAAATATTCTGATGAACGATACTACAGCTCAATTTTTGCAAGAAAACTTTACTCAAAAAGCAATTGAAAGTTTAACTCAACTTTCAGGAGGAGGTTCAGCTCGAGTATATTCGAGATTTTTTGATCAAAATCAGTCGTATATTTTGGCTGAAAGCTCTAATATTGAAGAAAATAAAGTATTTATTCAGTTCTCTTTAGATTTAAAAAAAGTCATCAATAATATTCCAGAAATTGTTTCAGTTTCAGAAGATTTTGCAACCTATGTTCAAACAGATTTAGGAGACGAAACACTGATGAATATTGTCTTGAATGATTTCGAAAAAGCAAAACCTTATTATTTTAAGACATTAGAAAAATTAGCAATTGCTCAAATTCAAGGTGCAACTAAAATCGATTTTAATCATACTTTTTCGTATCCAAAATTAGATAAAACATTAATTTTAAGAGATTTATTTCAGTTTAATTTTTACTTTTTAGATGTCTTAGGAATTGATTACAATGCAGGAAAATTAATCAAAGATTTTGATCGTTTTGCGTCTCAATTTGATAAACTTTCGCCACAAGGTTTTGTGTTCAGAGATTTCCAAACGCGCAACATTATGATTCATCAAAACGAACCTTATTTTATCGATTATCAAGGCGGTTTATATGGACCTGTTGTCTATGATTTGGTTTCGTTAATTTGGCAAGCAAAAGCCAATTTACCATTTGAATTTAAAAAAGAATTATACGAATTTTATTACCAAGAATTAACCAAACAAATTCCAACTTTAGTTCCAATAGATTTTCGTCAATCGTACGAATATTGTGTAGTTGCTCGACTTTTACAAGTTTTAGGAACCTATGGTTTGAGAGGAATTATTGAACGTAAAAAACACTTTTTAGAAAGTATTTCATTTGGGCTTAAAAACTTAGAATCAATAATCGATTATCCTATATTACAAAATTATCCAGAATTAAAACATATTATAAAAATCCTTGTTCTTCCAGAAACGTTAGAACGCATAAATCATAAAATAAATGGCTAAATTAAACATCAACGTTCGTAGTTTTTCGTATAAAAAAGGAATTCCAACCGATCCAACTGGAAATGGTGGTGGTTTCGTTTTTGATTGTCGTGGAATTCTAAATCCAGGTCGAATTCAGGCATATAAAACACAAACAGGGCGCGACGAAGAGGTTAAAAAATACTTGAAAACAGAAACTAAAATTGCAGTTTTTTTAGAAGGTGTTTTTCAAATTATTGACATTTCGATCGAAGATTATTTGCAACGAGGTTTCGAGAATTTAGAAATTAATTTTGGTTGCACAGGCGGACAACATCGATCAGTTTATTCTGCTGATGCGACTGCAAAACATATTCAAGAGAAATTTCCAGAAGCGCAAGTTACGTTACATCATATTGTGCAAGAAGAAAAAAATTGGATAAACGAGGCGTATTAATATGAAAGCAATGATTTTTGCAGCGGGTCTTGGGACTCGTTTAAAACCATTTACTGACAACCATCCCAAAGCTTTAGCAGTTGTAAATGGAAAACCTCTTTTGCAACGAAATATAGAATATTTGAAATCTTTCGGAATTAATGAAATCGTGATTAACGTGCATCATTTTGCAGATCAAATCATTGAGTTTTTAGAAGATAATAATTATTTCGGAATTGAAATTACTATTTCAGATGAAACAGATCAAGTTCTTGAAACTGGTGGTGGTTTGGTTAAAGCAAAAGCTAATTTCGAGGAAGATTTTTTGGTGATGAATGTGGACATTTTAACAGATCTAAATCTTGCTAAATTTATCAAAGCACATCAAGAAAACAAAGCGTTAGTAACGTTAGCAGTTTCTGATCGAAATTCATCTCGTAAACTATTTTTCAATGAACAAAATGAATTAAAAGGTTGGCGAAATCTGAAAACAGAAGAAGAAATAAAAGCTGTAGATTCTTTAGACAATTGCAAAGATTTAGCTTTTAGTGGAATTCATGTTATTTCTCCTACTCTATTTGATAAAATTACAGAGAAAGGTAAATTTTCTATCATGAAAGTTTATATGGACTTGATGAAAACTGAATCTATCATTGGTTTTGATCATTCTGGCGGAATTTTAATCGACGTAGGTCGACCAGAAAGCGTGTTAGAAGCAGAACAATATTTTAAATAGAAAACAAAAAACTCAATTCAATGGATTGAGTTTTTTTATGCAAAAAGTTTACATATCTTAGATAGAATGAAATACATTAATTATTTTATCTATTTAACTATTGTTGTAGTGATAATTCTCGCTTCAATACTTTACTTTTCTTTCAAAAATAAAGTTGGAAAGATTCTGCAAAAATAAATTACAATAAAAGCTTAGTTTTGATTAAGAAAGGATTCAAAGATACTTATCCTTATGACGAACGTTTTTTAGAAATTTATGATACAGAAATTCAGGATAAATTGAAGGAATTGTAAAAGTAATTGCTCAAAAAAAATATCCATTTTTTTTAATTTCTAGACTTCGCTTGAAATAATATTTTCTGAATTTATTTTTAAAAATCAATAAAACTCGCCATCTACATAAAACCATTTGCCATTCTCTTGCACAAACCTAGAAAGTTCATCATGTTCGTAGATTTCACCTTGTTTGTCTTGGTAATAAGCTCTAAATCGAACTTTATTATCTTTAGCAAAAACAATTTCTAACTTTAACCATTTATTCGATTTTGCCCAATCTTCGATATCACTAAAATCATTATCTTTTTGCGTAGAAGAATGTGTTGTATCAACTAAATATTCAGGCAAAACCATTGCAAAAGCAGCGTAACGAGAACGCATCAACTCTTCGGGAGTTTTTGGCAATTCAATATTCAAATGAAAAGGTTCGCAACAAGTTGCATATACTTTTCCAGAACAACAAGGACAATTCATTTTATTCTTTATTTTTTGCAAAGATACTGTTTACTTGTCTTTGTGGTAATGATAATGATCCTGAATCACCACTTGAATAAAATCAATATTTCCTAAACCATCACTTTTCACCTCCATTATTTCCTCCAGTTTTCGCGTTAATTTTAATAAAATATCATAATTATTATTGTTTAATGCAGACGTAAAATTTTCTTTTACAATATTAATATCACGATCAGACAGGCGATAAACTTCGGGAAAACGAATTTTATAGGTTTCAGAAACTTCAGCGAAAATAGTTTGTGATAAAGCTAATTTCGGATTCAAATCAATCAAACATGTATTCGCAACAATATCACCTAAACGTTGACCATTTTTATTTATAATCATCGTTATCAACGCGATAAGTCCAGTAAATAAAAACAATTCGACACTTCCAATTACCCAACGCAAGAAATAATCAAAATTATTGGCACGATTTCCGTCCATTCGTATTACACGAATTTTCATAATCCATTTTCCAATTGTTTGCCCTTTCATTAAAATCTCGAGAACCAACGGATAAAGTAAAAATATAAAACCTATTATACTATAAATTCCCATACGAAACCATTCGTCTCTATTCGGAATAAACTCAGAGAAATAATACATACCGTAGACTAATATGATTCGGATAATCATATCGATGATATACGCAAGCAAACGTTTTCCAAGTGGTGCAATATTATAAGCAATTTGCACGTTTTGAGGTGTATTGACTAAAAGTTTATTCATATATTTGGTTCACTAACAACTACTCTACAATGAGAGAAGCGCATTTTATTGATAAAAATAAGTCTAAATGGTCTGATATTGAACATAATTTGAAAAATAAAATTGATGTTCATCCAGATATTTTAGCAAAAAACTACATCGAAATTACAAATGATTTGGCGTTTGCTCAAACTTATTACCCAAAAAGTAAGACAAAAGATTATTTGAACGAGTTAGCTTTATTTGCGCATCAGTCAATTTACAAAGATCAACGAACTTCTGGGAATCAATTTGTGCAATTTTTCAAAGAAGATGTGCCAAATGTAGTCTACAAAAATCACAAAATGTTGTTGTATTCATTCTTAATTTTTGCCTTAGCGGTTTTAATTGGCGTTTTATCATCGCATTTCGATCCAGATTTTACACGATTAATTTTAGGAAATCAATATGTAGACGAAACGTTAATGAACATCAAAAAAGGTGATCCTGCAGCAATTTACAAATCAGGAAGTCAGACTGGCTCTACATTAGCTATAACCATCAACAATATTCGTGTTGCTTTTTTTGCTTTTACATTAGGATTATTTTTCAGTATTGGATCAGGATATATTCTATTTTCGAACGGAATTATGTTAGGTGCATTTCATTATATGTTTTTCAAAGAAGGCGTTTTGGGAAAGGCAATGTCAGCAATTTGGATGCATGGAACAATCGAAATTTCGGTGATTATTATTGCTGGAGCTTGCGGATTAATGCTTGGAAATGGCTTTATGTTTCCAAAAACTTTATCGCGAAAAAAATCACTCACAATCAAAGCAAAAGAAGCGGTAATGATTTTATTAAGCACTGTTCCAATGTTTATTATAGCTGGATTTATCGAAGGTTTTATTACGCGTTTATATGATGTTAATATTGTATTGAGTTTATTGGTAATAATCCTTTCATTAATCTTAATTATTTGGTATTACATCATTTATCCGATTCAAAAAAATAGACAAAAAACTTTTTCGTTCAATCAAACTTTAGAATCGAATGAAACAATTTAGACTATTTTTTACATTTACATTATTATTAATTCAATTCGTTGTTTTTGCACAAGAAAAAACAGCAGAATTTAAAGCATTCAAAGAAAAATATGCTGGAAAAGAATTTGATTATAATGATGTTCCAAAACCTAAAAAAGAATTCGAACCTGGCTTTTTCTCAAAAATAATCGAAGGTATTTTTAGATTTCTCTCTTATTTACCTTGGGAAATCATTTTCTATTTTGTAATTGGATTATTCTTAATTTTTCTTGCCACACGTATTTACAAAAATGGTGGAATTCTTAAACGAAATTCGAAAAAATTATATGACGAATCTGATTTTGATTTTATCGAAGAAAATTTAGCCGAAGTTAATTTGAATTCATTAATCAATAAAGCAGAAACAGAACAAAATTTTGCTTTAGCAATTCGTTATTTGCATTATCAAAATCTACAAAATTTAGATAAAAAAGGTTGGATTGAATGGGATCCGAAGAAAACAAATCAACAATTTATCAATCAAATAAAAGACGAAAAATCAAAGATTTTATTCAATCAAAATACTAAAATTTTCAATCAAGTTTGGTTTGGAGAATTTAAAATTGATGAAAATAAATACCACGAATTCAAGACAAATTTCAATCAGTTTAACCAATATTTAGCCTCATGAAAAAGAAATTAGGTATTCTATTAGGCGCTATTTTATTGATCGGAATTTTTATATTTTCTTTCTCAAAACTTCGTTATAAGCTTCCTAAATCATGGAATGTAAGCCTTTATCAAAATAGTAAAGATCCGTACGGATTATTTATTATGCACGAAGAACTTGGGAAGTTATCTAATGGGAAAATGAAAGATTTGGAAAAACTTTCTGAATTAAAAATTGATCCTAAAAAAGCAAAAGATTATGCAGTTGTTGTGCTCGGTTCTGAAATTTATTTTGATACAGTTTCTAAAAATTTATTGAGCAAAATTGCCGAAAATGGTGGAATTGTGATGATTGCAGATTATTATGACAATTTTGGTGATGACACAAATGGAAAAGAAGATATTAACGAAGAAACGTATTCTACAGATACGCCAACAACTGATTCTACGGAATCTGAAGAGAATATCTTGTACAATCAGACAATAAATATTAATGATAATTTTGAACTTAGAACAAATAAATTGTTCAAAATAAAGAAGAAAAAAGAAATCGAACATCACTATTTTAGCGATATCACAAATGATTCTGAAATTTTTGGAACAATTACTTATAAAGATAAGGCTTACCCAAATTATTTAAAAATCAAACCAAAAAATTATAAAGGTTATTATTTATATCACGCAGAACCGCTTTATTTTACCAATTATTATTTGTTAAATGAGGACAGTTATTTCTATGCTAAATCAGTTTTAGAACCACTGAAAGGGAAAACTATTTTTTGGTACAATACCTCGAAAACTTATGCAGGAAGTTCATCAATGATGCGTTTCATAATGAGCGAACCAGCTCTAAAAGCTGCTTGGATTACGTTATTGGTTTTACTTTTCTTCTTTTTAATTTTTAGAAGCAAACGCGAACAACGCATCATTCCAATTTATACCAAAGAAGAAAATCATACCGTCGAATTTGCTAAGACAATTTCCTCTTTATACCAAGAAAATGGCGAAGTAAAAGACATTGTTTCAAAGAAAATCGATTATTTTTTATACAAATTGAGAAAAACATTTTTAATCGAAACAGACGATATTACAAACAAACAATTCATTGAAATTGTTGCACAAAAAGCAAATTTGAGCCAAGAAGAATGTCTTGAAAAATTCACGATTCTGAAAAATATTTATCAAAAAAATCAACCAAATGAACACGATTTGAAAATTGTGTATCAAATCATCGAAAACTATAAACAAAAAGCAAATATCTAATGAGCGAAAATACATATCAACCATTCGAAAATAGAGTCGATTTTTCGGATGTACAACATAAAATGCAAACTGTAAAAAATGAATTGAAAAAGGTAATTGTCGGACAAGATGATATTATCGATCAATTAATTTTGGCTTTGCTTTCTAACGGACATTCTCTGATAGAAGGTTTGCCTGGAGTTGCCAAAACAATGATGGCAAAATTGTTGGCAAAAACGATAGATTCTGGTTTTAGTAGAATTCAGTTTACGCCAGATTTAATGCCTTCTGATGTGATTGGAACGTCTATTTTAAATTCTAAAATCAATGAATTTGAGTTCAAAAAAGGACCAATTTTTTCGAATATTATTTTAATTGATGAGATTAACCGTTCGCCTGCAAAAACTCAAGCGGCTTTATTCGAATCGATGTCAGAAAAACAAGTGACGGTTGATGGAACAACTTATCCTTTACAAGCTCCTTTTCTAGTTTTTGCAACTCAAAATCCAATCGAGCAAGAAGGAACGTATCGCTTACCAGAAGCACAATTGGATCGTTTTATGTTTAAGATTTATGTCAAATATCCTTCGTTAGAAAGTGAAATTGAATTATTGAAAGAACAACAAGAACGCAAAAATATTGACAAAGAAACGTTGGTAGAAAAAGTAATTTCAGGAAATGAAATTATTGAGTTCCAAGATCGCATAAAATCAGTTTTCGTACACGAAGCGTTGATTACGTATATTGCGACAATTGTTCATCAAACCAGAATCGATCAAACCTTGTATATGGGTGCATCGCCACGTGCTTCTATCGCGATTTTAGATGCTGCAAAATCAAATGCAGCGGTGAATGGACGCGATTTTGTGATTCCAGAAGATATCAAGCAAATTGCGCATACAATTTTGGGACACCGCGTTGTGATGGTTCCTGAAAAAGAGATGGAAGGTTTTACAACACAACATATTATTCAGCAAATTATTGATCGCGTAGAAATTCCTCGTTAATGAAATTTTTCAGAAGCTTATTTCTTACCAATCGCTTTTTTTATGCGGGATTATTCATTGCATTTTGTTATGTGATTGCATTTTTTCTATCTCCTATTTACATTATTGCAAAGATTTTGACACTTGTCTTTATCGTCAGTGTTATTGTCGAAATATTTTTGGTTTATATTCCTAAAACTTCCATTGAAGTTCTTCGAAATTATCCAGAACGACTTTCAAATGGTGATGAAAATGAATTGGAACTTTTCGTAACAAATCATTATCAATTCCCTCTAAATGTAAGGATTATAGAAGAGTTTCCTGTTCAATTACAATTAAGAGATTTTCAGTTTAGAAAACGATTTAAAAGTAGTCAAAATACTAAATTTGATTTCAAAATTCGACCAACAGAACGAGGTTCATATAAATTTGGATTAACAAATGTATTTATTTCTGTTTTTGGATTGATTGAGAAAAAGATCAAAATAAACGAACCAATTTCGATTGCTTGTTATCCTTCTTATTTGCAATTAAAACAGTTTCAATTATATTCTACCGCTCAGTTACAGAATCAATTTGGAATGAAAAGGATTCGAAAAATTGGAACAAATACAGAATTTGAAAATATAAAAAATTATACGATTGGTGACGAATATCGTTTAATCAATTGGAAAGCAACGGCAAAAGCAAATCGACTGATGGTCAATCAATTTCAGGAAGAAAAATCGCAGCCTGTTTATTCGTTAATTGACTTAGGGAGAACGATGCGAATGCCTTTTGATGGTTTAAAATTGTTGGATTATTCAATCAATTCTAGCTTAGTTGTCGCAAATATTTCACTTCAAAAAAATGAAAAAGCAGGTTTAATAACATTTAATAAAAGAATTCAAGATCACGTTGTTGCGGATAGAAAAAATCATCAAATGCAATTGATTTTGGAGAAATTATACAATGTACAAACTGATTTTTTGGAAAGTGATTTTGGACAATTGTATGCCTATATCAAACGAAAATTAACGCAACGATCGCTTTTATTTATTTATACCAATTTTGAAACAATTGATGGTTTGGAACGTCAATTACCATATCTGAAATTGATTAAAAAATCGCATGTTGTCGTTTTGATTCTATTTAAAAATTCGGAATTGAAAAAACTTAATCATCAGAAAGCAAAGACTACTACTGATATTTACGATCAAACAATTGCCGAAAAGTTTAATTACGACAAAGAATTAATCATAAATCGTTTGCATCAATTCGGGATTTTAACGATTTACTGCGAACCACAAGAATTGTCTATTAACTTAATCAATAAATATTTAGAGATAAAAGCGCGAGGTTTGTTTTAAAAAAAGTTTTTTTAACCATTTTTTTAGAAAAATAAGCACAATTATTGCTTAAAGTTGGTCAATTTAATCTGAACAACCATGAAAAAACTATTACAGATCTTTTGTTTAATTTTAACAACAAGTCTTTTTGCACAAACAAATTTTATCGAAAATAAAACACTTTCTACAAAGCGCGTAATCCTTTTGGACGCTGGACATGGAGGAACAGATACTGGCGTAAAAAAAGATGAATTTCAGGAAAAAGATATTGCGCTGAAAATTGCAGAAATTATTCAAGAAAAAAATCCTTTTACAGATATTGATTTTGTATTATTGAGAAAAGGTGACGAACAAATTATCAATACAAGTCGTGCGAAAATGATTAATGAAATAAAACCTGATTTGGTTTTATCAATTCACGCAAATTATAATGTAAAAGATTCGAAAAAAGGAACAGAAATTCACCTTTCTCCATTGAATCCTACTTTCGAAGAATGTAAAATACTTGGCGAAAAAATTGGAACAAGTATAAGTTCTTTAGGTTTTGAAAACTTAGGAATTGTTGAAACAAATTCGAAAATATTACGAGATTCACAAGTTCCAATTATTATGATTGAAATCGGTTATTTGACAAATGACGATGACCGAAAAATATTAACAAACGAAAGTAATTACCCTAAAATAGCAGATAAAATTTTTGAAGCATTGAAGAATTAGACATAAAAAAATCTCAGAGTATTTTGCTCTGAGATTTTTTGTTTTTTCTCTATTTTCCATCCAATTCTTGTTCTTGATGAAAGGCAATTTGACCAAAATCATCTTGTATATTTTGATAATAAACTTTTGCTTGTAAATAATCTTTGAATCCATAACTTAACTCGAAATTATACACAAAAGCTGGTTGCATAAAAGGATTTCCTTCTGTGTAAGAAATAGGATTACTATACCATTTATTTGGATTTAATTCCCAAAAAGCTGGTCGTTGAATTCTTCGCCCAAAATTAAAATTGAACGAATGATCTTCTGTTGACTGATATTGAATATAAAACTTTGAAAAGCTCTTTTCATAAAAATCAATTAGCAGAAAAAATTGTACAATTTTTAGAAAATTATCAATCAATATAAAACGAAAAAAAGGACTTCAATTAAAGTCCTTTTCTATATTTATTTGCAAATTGTATTAATCACAATTTCCGTCTACATCACAAGAAGCACCATTTTGTGGTTGGTCCAAATGATCTTTTTCGTAAGCTTGTGTCAAAGCAGAAACGAAATACTCGACTGGTTGAGCACCAGAAAGTGCATATTTACGGTCAATTACGAAAAACGGAACGCCAGAAACACCAATATTACGCGCATCTAAAATATCCGAAGCAACTTCAAAAACATTTGCATCAGAATTTAGCATTTCAAGAACTTCGGTTTTGTTCAAACCAATTTCTTCTCCCAATTCAGCCAAAACTTCATAATCAGCTACATTTTTACCTTCTGTAAAATACGCTTTAAAAAGTCTTTCTTCTGCTTCCGAACCTTTTCCATTCGCTTGCGCAAAATGAATCAATCGGTGAGCATCACCCGTATTGACAACTTTAGAATTTTGTTGTTGAAAATCAATTCCAACAACTTTTCCCATTTCAGCCAATTGATTATTCATTGCCGAAACTTGTTCTTCCGAAATTCCTTTTGTTTTGATTAAATAATCATTGACAGAAGTAATTTCAGTTTTTGATAAATCAGGATTTAACTGAAAACTTTTCCATTCAACCTGTATTTTATCTTGATAAGGAATTTGCGTTAAAGCTTGTTCAAAATGTTTTTTTCCGATATAACAGAACGGACACATTACATCCGACCAGATTTCAATTTTCATTATAGAAATTTTTGGTGTAAAAGTTTGTAAAAATACGCTTTTTATTTGAATGGATTCGGTTATTTTTCGGTTAATTTTATCTTGAAAAATTATTAACAAAATCTTGAAAAATAATCGTGCTAAATTGAGTTTTAAATTTGTTTAAGACAAGGTTTAAATTACCTTTGCAGTGAACCAAGAAAAGATGATTAGTTTCATTTTTATTCCAAATCAAATAACGAACAAACAATATGTCAACACACGTAGTAGTCGGTCTTCAATGGGGTGACGAGGGAAAAGGAAAAATTACAGATGTATTAGCCGAAAAATCGGATTATGTTGTACGCTACCAAGGTGGTAACAACGCTGGTCATACGGTATATGTAGGCGATGATAAATTTGTCTTACACTTATTACCTTCTGGAGTTTTACAATGCAAAGGAAAATGTATTATTGCGAATGGTGTCGTAGTAAATCCTGAAGCTTTTTTTGCAGAAACTGAACAATTAGAAGCAAAAGGTTTATCTACAGATCACGTTTTTATCTCGAGAAGAGCGCATATCATCATGCCTTATCACATTTTGTTAGACGAATATCGTGAAGAATTTGCAGGAAAAGATAGTCAAATTGGTACAACAAAACGCGGAATTGGTCCTTGTTATGAGGATAAAGTAGCGCGCGTTGGTATTCGTGCAATTGATTTATTAAATCCTGAAGTTTTAGCAGAAAAAATCAAAGAAAATTTAGTGGTTAAAAATGCTTTATTCGAAAAATTATTCAATAAAGAACCATTAAAATTCGAAGACATTTACGAAAAATATTTAGCTTATGGTGAGCGTTTGAAAGAACGTATCTTAGATTCTGAGTTAGAAATTAACCACGCAATTGACGAAGGTAAAAATGTATTATTCGAAGGTGCTCAAGCATTAATGTTAGACATCGATTTTGGTACATATCCATTCGTTACATCATCTTCTCCAACAACAGGTGGAGTTTGTGTTGGTGCTGGAGTTCCTCCTACAAAATTGAAAAATTTGATTGGAGTTTCGAAAGCATATTGTACACGCGTTGGTAACGGTCCTTTCCCAACAGAATTGGACAACGAATTAGGAGAACAAATTCGTCAAGTTGGTCACGAATTCGGAGCGTCGACAGGTCGTCCACGCCGCACAGGTTGGTTAGATTTAGTTGCATTGAAACACGCTTGTATGATTAATGGAATTACACATTTAGTAATTACTAAATTAGATGTAATGTCGAATATTGATACAGTAAAAGTTTGTACAGGTTACAAAACAGAAGACGGAAAAATCATTGATTATTTCACTTCTTCTACAACTAAATTAGCTGATTACGAAGCGCAATACGACGAATTACCAGGATGGAAAGAAGATATTACAAACGTAAAATCTTTTGATGAGTTACCGCAAACAGCGCAAGATTACATTCACTACATTGAGAAATACTTAGGAATCGAAGTTTATTTAGTTTCGGTTGGACCAGAGCGTTCTCAAAACATTATTAGAACAACTTTATTTTAATAAATTAAATAGTATAGCCTGACTTTTGTTGGGCTATAACTTTATGAGATATTTTTATGAACGAAATTTTAGTACGATTAAAACAATTGAATTTAGGTATAGATTCTATCGTCCCGATGAAAGGTGGTGATATTAACGATGCTTTTCGATTAGAATCGTTTGATAAAAAATATTTTTTAAAGGTAAATTCCGCAAACAACTTTCCTCATCTTTTCAAGAAAGAAGCACGTGCTTTAGAAGCCATCAAAAAGACCAAAACATTTTCGGTTCCGAAAGTGGTAAATGTTGGCGAAGCTGGAAAAGATTTTCAATATTTATTATTAGAATGGATGGAAACCTCTACTCCAACTGTTGTAAATTGGGAAAACTTAGGAAAAAATTTAGCAAAACTTCATCAAAATACAAGTAAACAATTTGGTTGGTCAGAAGATAATTACATTGCAATTGTCGTTCAGCCGAATAGTTTAACAGATTCTTGGAGCGAATTTTATGCAAAAAATCGCATCATGCCAATGATGAAACTATTGCAAAACAAACAATTAATCAATTCAAAACAAATAAAATCTGCAGAGAGTTTATGTAAACAATTGAATTCGATATTTCCAGAAGAAAAACCTGCTTTATTGCATGGAGATTTTTGGAATGGAAATATTTTAGCCAACAAAAAAGGCGAATTCTCGGTTATAGATCCTGCAATTTATTATGGTCATCGCGAAATGGATTTGGCTATTGCAAAGCTTTTTGGAGGATTTGATGATGTATTTTTTGATGCCTATCACGAAAATAATCCTTTAGCACCAAATTTCGAAGAGCGTTTACCAATTGCACAATTATTTCCATTGCTGATACACGCTTACCTTTTCGAAGGTTATTATGTGAAAGATGTGCAAACCATTTTGAAAAAATTTTAAAAAACAAAACAAACAAATACAATGAACAAGTATCAAAATCCTTTAGAATCGAGATATTGTAGCGACGAAATGCTATATATCTTTTCTCCTGAGAAAAAATTTACAACATGGAGACAGCTTTGGATTGCTTTGGCAGAAATTGAAAAGGAACTTGGATTAGATATTACAGACGAACAAATTCAAGAATTAAAAAATAATGCAACTAATATTGATTATGATGTTGCTGCGGCTTACGAAAAGAAATTTCGTCACGATGTAATGGCTCACGTGCATACGTACGGAGATGTTGCACCAAGCGCAAAAGCAATTATTCATTTAGGCGCTACTTCGGCTTTTGTTGGCGATAACACAGATTTGATTCAGATTCGTGATGGATTTCAACATGTAAAAGGACAATTAATCAATGTGATTGATGGTTTAGCAAAATTTGCGCGTCAATACAAAGATTTACCAACTTTAGGATTTACGCATTTCCAACCAGCACAATTAACAACCGTTGGAAAACGTGCAACACTTTGGTTACAATCTGTTTTATTAGATTTAGAAGAATTAGAATTCAGAATAGATACGTTACGTTTTCGCGGTGTAAAAGGAACAACTGGAACAGCGGCTTCTTTCAAAGAATTATTTGATGGAGATTACCAAAAAGTAAAAACATTAGACAAAAAATTATCTGAACGTTTCGGATTCAAAAATGTTTTTGCAGTTTCAGGACAAACTTACGATCGTAAAATTGATGCTCAAGCATTAGAATTATTATCAAACATTGCACAATCTGCACATAAATTTACAAACGACTTGCGTTTATTACAAAATTTAAAAGAGATTGAAGAACCTTTCGAAAAAAATCAAATTGGATCTTCTGCAATGGCATACAAACGCAATCCTATGCGTTCAGAGCGTATCGCCTCTTTAGCGAAATACGTGATGTCCTTAGCAACTTCTCCTGCAATGGTTGCTTCAACTCAATGGTTCGAAAGAACGTTGGACGATTCGGCTAACAAACGCTTAGCAGTACCTCAAGCATTTTTAGCGATTGATGCAATTTTAATCATTTGGAACAATATTTTAGATGGTTTAGTCGTTTATCCTAAAATCATCGAGAAGCATATCGCGGAAGAATTACCATTTATGGCAACCGAATATATCATTATGGAAGGTGTTAAAAATGGTGGAGATCGTCAAGAATTACACGAAATTATCCGTACACATTCTATGGAAGCTGCAAAACAAGTGAAAATGGAAGGAAAATCTAACGATTTAATTGAACGTATCATTGCCGATGAAAATGTAAAAATTGACAAAGAGAAATTAGTCGAATTATTAGATCCGAAAAACTTTACAGGATTTGCTTCTGAACAAACAGAAGAATTCTTAAAAGATTTGGTTGATCCAATTATCGAAGAAAATAAAACACTTTTAGGCGCTCATACAGACCTTAAAGTGTAAACACGCTTAAGACAAACACATGAAACAAAAAAAAGACTTCCAAATTGGAAGTCTTTTTTTAATTTTAACCTTTAATCAATTATAACCAATGAGAAAATTCTTTCTGTTTTTTGCACTTATTTGTTCTTTTCACGTAGTTGGACAAATCAAATATATCACGAACAAAGAATTTACTGTACAAGGAAAAGCCTTTGATAATACACCTTTTTACCATAGAATCGATACCAACAAATACGCAAATCTTCCTGAAAAAGTAAAAGGTTTATTTACTGCTCCCGCTGGATTATATGTTATATTCAAATCGAATACTTCACAAATAAAACTGGATTGGACAACTCGTTCTACTTATTTGGGCGCGAATACAACTGGAATTATGGCGCGTGGGTTTGATTTGTATATCAAAGAAAACGGAAAGTGGATTTTTGCAGGTGCGGCTTTACCAAATCAGCAAAATATCAAAAGTGAATTGATATCGTCAAGAATTTATCAAAGACAGAAAAGGAATTCATACTTTATTTGCCACTTTGGAACGAAATTACAGATTTAAAAATAGGAATTGATGCTTCCGCTAATTTTATCAATCAACCGATTGCGTATAAAAAGAAAATCGTGGTTTATGGTTCAAGCATTGTGCAAGGTGCTTCGGCAAGTCGTCCTGGAATGAATTATCCTTCTATTTTAACACGAAAAACAGGCTATGAATTCATTAATCTTGATTTGAGTGGAAGTGCAAAAATTGAAATTGAATTGGCTGAAATGATCAAAGATATTCAAGGGGTTGATTTGTTTATCTTGGATTGTGTTCCAAATAGTTCACCCGAAGAGATCAAAAGTAGAACAATTCCGTTCGTCAAATTACTCCGAAAATATCATCCAAAAACACCAATCTTGATGGTAGAAAGCTTGATTCGACCAATGAGTAAATTTGATTTAATCGCTCACGAAGATATGACAAGACAAAATCAAACCTATCGAGCCCAATACGATGCGTTGATAAAAGAAGGCATAAAAGATTTGTATTTATTGAAAGGTGATAATTTAATTGGTTCGGATAACGAAGGTTCTACAGACGGAATTCATCCAAATGATTTAGGTTTTAGCAGATTATCAGAGGCCATTGAGAAAAAAGTAAATGAAATTTTGAGTAAGAAATAGATTAATACTTTATACCAACTTTTCTCAAAATAAAACCTAACAACCAAATAGGACCAACCAACAAAAATTGTAAATCTTTGAGAAAACTTGGCTTCTTCCCTTATATTTTGTGTCCAACGAATTGTAAAATCCACGTGATAATAAATACTACCAAATAAACTAACCAAGATTTTGTACCGAATTGCACATTGCACAACGAAATAAAATATTCCATAATCAACATTAGAAAAATCATAATGAAACCAACGACAACCGATAATCTAAAATAAAATATTGAAACAATAACCAATGCAATGATTGAAGCTATACTGATATAACCAAAGTTCTGAACATACAAATGCGGCGCTGGAATGTAGGATATAAAACCAAGAATCGTCCAAAAGATTAAAGGAACACAAATCCAATGAATAGTTTTGTTTGTTCCATTTTGATGACTTTCTCCATATTCACTAAAAAGTTGTTCTATTTTTCTCATATTGGATGATTTTAACTTAAATATAGGTTGAATTTGTTTGATTATTAAACTTTAAAACCAAAATTATAGTTGTAAATTTGAATATAACTTGAAATATCTTACAAAATCCAATTAATGTTTACAAAAATTATAAATGTATTTGCAATACTATTTGGTATCACACTCTTTACCCTACTAACTTATATTTTTTATAATCAAGCTTCTAAAGATTTATCTAAATATTCGCAAGTTGAAGGTATAATAACAAATAAAGGTATTATAAATTCAAACAAAAATTCTAAAATATTCTTTTTAAAACTTTCTAATTATCCTCAAAATCTCGCAGTATACAAAATGACTAAAAATTATTCAGAGCTTGATAATAATATTAGTCACGGTGACAAAGTAAAAGTATATTTTTCACCTTCAAATTCTAATAAAAATAACTTGGATATAGTTCAAATAGAGAAAGAAAATAAAATTTTATTAAGTTATAATACGCACAAAACCACCTACTATTTTTTAACCGGAATAACTACAATCGCTACTGTAATCTTCCCTAAAAAA
>NZ_DFRA01000040.1:0-89927 GCF_002378465.1 Empedobacter sp. UBA3475
AACTTTCGTTAGGATATCCACATGTCTATAGTAAAATGTTAATTGATTTTTGTATCAAATATAAAGCAGGAACACTTATTTTATTGGATCAAGAAGAAAAAATCGAGCTAGCTAAAGAAGAAGAATTTGTACTGAGGAATTGGAGTTATTATGAACTGATGACTAAAATAAAATACAAAGCAGAGAAAGCAGGAATTGAGCTTATTATAGCATAAATTATAATTTTTGAGGGTGATTGTACACCCATAAGGTGAGGTTGATTACGAACACTCACTAAATGTAAACAACATATACTAAGAGTGTTTGAGTGTATACTTGAATAGATAAAGGCAACATAGTGGCAGTAGAATGTATATAAAAGATTTTTGTAGTTCAGGTGTTGTGATGCTAGTTTAGTTGTTTTTTATACAAAAAGTCATGGTTAAAATATTTTATACAAATGTTTTGATTTTTACTACAACAAATGATTAAACGGTGATGGTTTGCTGATTTAAGCAAAGCAACAGCGGATACTTTGTGGTTAAGGACTCGCGAAAATTACCGCGAAGCGGGAATCATTAATTAAAAAAACATTATAACTTATTATAGCATACATTAAAAACAAGAAACATTGATTTGATTTTTGTAGATTTGAGAAGCAAGCATCTCCTCTACTTCATTTATCAACCAAATAAATAGTACATACCATAAATATTCTGTAAAAGACTTAGCTGAGTTAGGAGGCTTTTCCTCTGTACGTCACTTTTCTGATGTTTTTTTTTCAAGTGACTTCGTTACGTCCTTATGAATATATAAAACAATTGAAATTCAATTTGAACAAAGACGATTAAAAAGAAAAGATGGAAAAATTATAATAGAAGTTTTAATAATCAAAACTCCCTTGTATAGTAAATTTAGGATTAAGATCAATTGGTGTATAACTATAACAGGATTTATTTAAAAACATGTATAGTTATTTTAGGACGGGTCATTAGGACGGGACAGTAGCAGGATACTCCCAACATCAAGGCAAGATGAAGGCAACATAGTGGCAGTAGAATGTATGTAAAAGGTTTTTGTAACTCAGGTGTTGTGACGATTGCCTAGTTGCTTTGTAAAAAAGATAAACGTATTAAGTTGTAATAATTGTATTAAATAAAAAAGGAGCTATTAATTAGCTCCTTTTTTATTTTGATGTTTTTTGGCGTGCAATTCCTTCAATGTTGCTTTTTGTTCTGGCGTAAAAACAGCATTGATTTCATTAAACTCCTTTTGACGAACTTCTTTCATTTTCTTTTTCAATTCAATTTTTTCGTCTTTGTAGCTGTCCTCAATTTGTTTGATTTTGATGACTTGCGCATCTGTCAAGTTCAAATCTTTTTTTAATTGTTGTAATTTCTGCTCTCTCGATCCTTCATTTCTGTCTTGCGCTGAAGCAGTTGTTAAAGTGAAAGCAATTAATCCTAATCCTACATATTTATAAAATGCTGTTCTCATAATTATCAACTTTTTTTGTTTTATTTATTCTTAAGACTTCAAAAAATTAAAAAGGTTTAAAACGATAAATGTTAAAATTTTTCGGTTATGATGAAATCTTTTAAAAGATGTAACATTTGTGATGAATAATCGACCAATATTTTTTTAAATTATTTTTGAAATCGATTAAACCTTTTCCAAAAAGGATTGTCAAACAAGTTGTAAAATTATAAAACTACAAAACGAAAAATTAAACAAATGAGGTTAAGAAGTTTATTTGCTTTGATTTTTATTTGTGTTTGTGCAGGATTGAATGCGCAAGAGCTTTTAAAAATTAAAGGGAAAGTCTTATCAAGTGAAAACAAACCTGTAGAATACACTACAATATCGCTTGAAAGCTCGGAAGATGGAGTTGTGGCAGAAGCGGCAACGGATGCAAAAGGAGAATTTACAGTAGAAGCAAAGGCTGGGCAATATGTTCTTGTGATTGAGCCATTGGGATACGATGTAATAGAAAAACAGATTAATTTAGAATCTGCATTAGATCTAGGTACTTTTACTGTAAAAACGACGCAAACAGTTTCGTTAGGAGCAGCAGTTGTAACAGCGGAAAAGCCAATTTATAAAGTAGAATTGGACAAAAAAGTGTATGATATGGCGAATGATCCAATGTCGCAAGGTCAAACATTGTCTGATGCTTTAGCAAATGTACCATCGGTTTCTGTTGATGCAGAAGGAAATGTTTCGTTGAGAGGAAATGATAATGTAAAATTCTTGATTGATGGAAAACCTTCGGGAATGTTGGGTGTTTCTGATGTAGCGGAAGCTTTAAAAAATATTCCAGCCGAAAATGTAGAACGTATTGAATTGGTAACAAACCCTTCTGCTCGTTACGAAGCTTCAGGTTCTGCGGGGATCATCAATATTGTATTGAAAAAAGGTTCTAATACAGGTTTTAATGGTTCTGTAACCTTGAATGGAGGAATTCCTAAAATGGTTGGAGGAAATGTAAACTTGAATTATAAAACAAAAAAATATAACATTTTTACAACTTTAGGTTCTCGTTATATGGATAGAGAAGGTGAAGGTTCTGCTTTTATGACAAGTTATAATGAAGGAACAGATGTTGTAAAACAATATAGATCTACAAACCGAGATAATAATAGAATTCGTAGAAATTACAACATTCGTTTGGGTGGAGAATATTATTTAGATGATAAAAATACAATAGGTTTATCTGCAGGTTATCGTTACAATAATGGAAATAACAATGCTTTAGTTGATTATAATTACTTTGATAATGCAATGACTTTCTTGAAGAATGAATATAATCTTCAGAAAGAGAAAGAAATCGAAAATAACTTTGATTTAGATTTTAATTATAAACACGAGTTTGATAAAAAAGGTCATGAATTTGCATTCACAGGACGTTTTTCGTCTCAAAAAGAAGACGAAGATGGTTTTGTTAATGGTTTGACAAAAGTATTAGACAAAACTACAGGTAACTATGTAGATGAAATTACAAATCGTATTACTGATAATTTAGAAGATCAGAAAAATGTAGTGTTGACAGCAGATTATGTTCGTCCGATTGGTGAAAAAGGAAAATTTGAATTAGGTGCTCGTGCAGATTTTAGTGATACGAAAACTAATAACAAAACATTCTTTTTAACTGACGCTGGAGATTATGAAGAAGATAGTAGATTCTTTGCAAATGTAGATAATCAACAAAATGTATTTGCGGCTTATGCACAATATGGAAATGCGATTGGAGAAAAATTTCAATACTTCGCAGGTTTACGTTTAGAGAGTTCTGATATGAAAATCAAAAACTACACAAGCGGAGAAAATATTTCAAAAAAATATACAGATTTATTCCCAACATTAACGTTGAATTATAAGTTTACTGAGAAAAACGAATTACAATTAAGTTATTCTCGTCGTGTTCGTCGTCCAATGGGATTCATGTTAATGCCTTTCTTTTCTGCAACAGATGATAGAAATGTAAGAAATGGTAATCCAGATCTTAATCCTACTTATACAAATTCATACGAGTTAGCTTATATCACAACTGTAGGAAAGTTGATGGTAACGCCAAGTTTATTTTACCAAAGAACAACTGATATGATTAATCAGTTTCAACGTAAAAATTATAACGATAACGGAGATGAAGTATTTATTACAAAACCAATCAACATTGGTGATGAAGATCGTTATGGTTTAGATTTAACAGCGACTTACAAACCAGCTAAATGGTGGAGTTTGATGTTCAATGTAAATTTATTTGGATACAATAGAACAGGTTTCTACGAAGAAACAAACGTTGTAAAAGATCCTGTAACAGGAGTAGAAAGTACAAAAGTAGATACGCAAGATTTCTCTGGAGACGGATTTAGTTCTCGTGGACGTTTGTCTTCTAACTTTATATTACCTGCAGATTTCAAAATTCAGGTTGCTGGAAATTATATGGGAAGCATGAAAACCGCTCAACAAAAAATTGAAGATAATTTGTCAATGGATTTCTCTTTATCAAAAGATTTGTTCAAGAAACAAGCTACATTATCTTTAAATATTCGTGACGTGTTCAACTCAAGAAAAAGAGAGTCTACTACTTATGGAGCAGATTACACTAATTACGAAAGTATGCGTTGGATGAAACGTTCAATTAACTTATCGTTTACATATCGTTTTAAGAAAACAAACGAAAGAGAAAAGAATAAAGAACAACGCCCAGATGGAGAAGAAATGGGAGGTGGAGAAGAAATGCAAATGCAAGCAGCTTCTTAAGAGTTTGAAAATAATCGATAAAAAAATGGATCGCAATTGCGATCCATTTTTTTATCATTTTGAATGAAAACGAATTATTTGTTTTTTAACAAATCACGAATTTCAGCCAATAATTCTTCTTGTGTTGGTCCAGCAGGAGCAGCTTCTTCAGCAGGAGCTTCTTTTTTCAATTTGTTAATTCCTTTAATCATTACGAATAAAGCAAATGCAACAACTATAAAAGAAATAGCAGCAGCTAAAAAGCTACCATATTTAATGGCTGTTCCTGGAATTACTAATGCAGCTAAATTTTCAGCGTCAATAGCTTTCAAGGCTGGATTTAAAATGGCTGGCGTAATGATATCTTCAACTAAAGAAGTAACAATTTTACCAAAGGCACCACCGATAACTACACCGACAGCTAAATCTACTACGTTACCTTTTACTGCAAACTCTTTAAATTCTTTAAAAAATCCCATAAGTCTATAATTTATTTCTAAGTTTATAATAATTCTAAGGTTGATTGATATCTAATCTATTTTTAGAAGAGATAAATAAGTATAAACCGATTAACATAAAAGGAATACTTAAGATTTGACCATTGTTTAATCCTATATTCAACATTTGAGCAACTGCTTCTTCTCCTTGATTTTCTTTATAGAACTCAACAACAAATCGTATTAAAAATAATAAAAATAAGAATATGCCTAACAAAGCTCCCAAATATTTTGTCTTATCTGTTTTGTTGTACATATAAAGCATAATAATTCCTAAGATAACATATCCAATCGCTTCATAAATTTGAGCTGGATGACGAGGAATTACTTCTCCATATCCCAAACTTTGTTGATGAAATTTTACTGCCCAAGGTAATTCTGATGCTTTTCCTACAATTTCTGAGTTGTAAAAATTTCCAATTCGAACCGCAGCTCCACCAAAAGGAACAACAACAGCAATACGGTCTAACAACCACAATACATTACGATGCAAATATTTTCTACTAAATAAATAGGAAGTTAAAATTACACCTAATGCAGCTCCGTGACTTGCAAGTCCACTAAATCCTACAAATTCGTAATCTTGTAATAATCCAAAGAAAGCACTTTGTCCTGGTGAGTGTTGTACAGGTAAGAAAACTTCGATTGGTCGTTCAATAAACGCAGCAGGATCATAAAAAATATATTCTCCGAGTCTTGCACCTACAATTGCTCCAATAAATGTGTAAAGGAATAAAGGGTCAAGTAATTCTTTTTTCTGATTTTCTTTCTTGAAAATATTTGACATCAAATACCAGCCTACTACAAAGGCAACTATCCAACATAAACTGTAAATATGTACTTTGAATCCTGCTATTTCAAATAAATAAGGTTTTGGATTCCAATCGATAAACGAAATTAAGTTAATCATTAATTTTTCTTTTTAGGTACAGGGTCGTATCCATGTCCTCCCCAAGGATGACAGCGACCAATTCTTTTTGTTCCGAGCCACAAACCTTTTAGCAAACCATGTTCTTTTAGCGCCTCTATCATATAAGAAGAGCAAGTTGGTTGATATCTACAATTGCTTCCCATCCAAGGAGAAATCGCTAATTGATAAAATCTTACCAACAGAATAAATGGTGTAACCAAAATTTTGTTCATCTCACAAAGTTAATCAATAACCGAAATAAAAAAGAATCAATCTAAAAAGTTTATGCTTTTGCTGATTGATTCTCTATACGATACGTGCTTAACGCATATTATTTTTTAGTATAACTCGCTGGATCTAATGCTTTGTAAGACCAGTTTTGTAAAAACTCTAACACAACTTTCGGATCATGTCCTTTCACTTCTTTGCTTTCAAGATAAGCTGAGTTTTGTGTGTGAATTAAATTTCCTTTCTCATCTAAAATTACAAAAACAGGAAATCCAAAACGCTCTGGATGTTTCAATGCAGCTAATGTTTCTTCGTTTTTATTTTTTTGAGAATAATTTACATGAACCACTTCATAATTATTCGCAATATAATCTTTTACTTCTTGATTTTCTTTTATCAATTTATCAAACATCACACACCAAGCGCACCAATTACCACCAATTTGCAATAAAACGTGTTTCTTTTCTGCAGAAGCTTTTTGTACCGCATTCGCAATATCTACTTTCGGATTTGCTTCTTCGCTATAAATTTTTGGTTTTTCAGTTTGTTGACCAAATGCAAAACTTAATGATAAAATCATTAAGCTAAAAAACATAGTTAATTTTTTCATTTCAAATTCTAAATATTAAGTCGAATTTACAATAAAAAATTATGCCGAAAACGTTTTTCTACGAATTAATAATCGTGTAGTATAAATTTAGTTTTTCTTGAACAGAATTTATTTCATTATTTTTTTCGTTTTGATTAAATTGATTAATCATATTGATTGAGAATTTTGATTCAAATTCTAAACGGTCCAATTCTATTTCATAAAAATTAATTTGATGATGAATTTGTGTGAAATAATAATTCACCAATTCAACATACATCAATCTAAGTTCTTGATTTACTCTGATAAATTCTACAAATTCTTGCAATTCGACCAAAAACTCAATCATTTGTTTATTGATTTCTGATTGTTTATCTTTTAGTTCAATCTTTTTCAAATAATCAGTTGATAAAGCAATTTTATCACCCAAAAGTTGGTGCTTTCTTGTTAAAATTAAAGCACATTCTAACGCTTTCTTCATCATTTTAATTTTTATTCTAACACAAAGAAAATAAATCTAAATGCCAAAATATGTCGCCCAAAAAATCATTCATTTTGACAAAACATTCCCTAACTTTGAAATCTAAACAAGATTTTATGAATGCGCCTTTAGCTGAAAGAATGCGTCCAAAAACGCTTGAAGAATACATTAATCAAAAGCATTTGGTGGGCGAAAACGGACCAATAAAAATGATGTTGCAACATGATATGATTGCTTCGATGATTTTTTGGGGACCGCCAGGGACAGGAAAAACGACACTAGCTCAATTGATTTCCGAATTAACTGATCGACCATTTTATACGTTGAGCGCCATAAATTCTGGTGTGAAAGAAGTGCGTGAAGTAATTGAAAAAGCAAAGAATCAAAATTTGTTTTCGGGAACGAAAAATCCGATTTTATTTATAGATGAAATTCATCGTTTCAATAAATCACAGCAAGACAGTTTGTTGGGAGCGGTAGAAACTGGTTTGGTGACTTTGATTGGAGCGACAACCGAAAATCCAAGTTTCGAAGTTGTGCCAGCTTTGCTTTCACGTGCGCAAGTTTATGTGTTGAAACATCTCGAAAAAGAAGATTTAGTCGATTTGATTGAACGAGCTACAAAAAAAGATACAGTTTTATCTAAATTAAATATTGAATTAGTTGAAACAAATGCATTATTAAGATATTCGGGAGGTGATGCAAGAAAATTATTGAATGGTTTGGAGTTGGTAATTAATAGTTTTTCTCCAACTGATAAAATCATCATCAACGATGAAATTGTGCATGAACGTATTCAGCAAAATTTAGCGCGTTATGATAAAACGGGTGAACAACATTATGATATTATTTCAGCTTTTATCAAATCGATTCGTGGTTCAGATCCAAATGGAGCGGTTTATTGGTTAGCTCGAATGATTGAAGGTGGTGAAGATTTGAAATTTATTGCGCGAAGAATGTTGATTTCAGCTTCCGAAGATGTGGGAAATGCAAATCCAACAGCGATGATTTTGGCGAATAATACATTTCAAGCTGTTTCGGTGATTGGTTATCCAGAATCTCGTATTTTATTGAGTCAATGTGCGGTTTATTTAGCAAATTCTCCAAAAAGTAATGCAACTTATTTAGCGATTGGTAAAGCGCAACAAGTTGTGAAACAAACAGGGGATTTACCTGTTCCGTTGCATTTACGAAATGCACCAACTAAGTTGATGAAAGATTTGGATTATGGAAAAGAATATAAATATTCGCACGATTTTCCAGGAAATTTTGCTGAACAAGAATTTTTACCAAATGAAATTTCGGGGACGACTTTTTATGAGCCAGGAAATAATAAGCGAGAACAAGTGGATAAACAATCGCTGAATCAAAAGTGGAAAGGTAAGTATGGATACTAAAAATAAAAATCTCAGTTAATCAAGTTTAACTGAGATTTTAAGGTTTGGTTGATTTTTTTGGTTTAGATTGGTTTTATATGATAATAGGTTGGTGATTGTATATATACAAGGTTTGTGCCAAAACTTAATAAAAAGTAAAAAATTGATTAAAAAAAAGAAAAAATTAAAGTTTTTCGATTTAAAAAAGGAATTTATATTTATAAAATAAAGAAAATGAAACAAATACAAATTATAAACGGACCTAATTTAAATTTACTTGGCGTTCGCGAACCAGAGATTTATGGAACACAAACTTTCGAAGATTTTTTTGAACATGAATTGAGAAAGCAATTTCCAGAAGTTTCGTTGCATTATTTTCAATCAAATCACGAAGGAGATATTATTGATAAATTGCACGAAATTGGTTTTAAATATGACGGAATTATCTTGAATGCTGGTGCGTATACGCATTATTCGTATGCGATTGCAGATGCGATAAAAGCGATTACGACTAAAGTGATAGAAGTTCATATTTCGGATATTTATGCGCGCGAAGATTTCAGAAAAAATAGTGTAACAGGTGAAAGTTGTCTAAAAATTATTTCAGGAAAAGGTTTACCAGGTTATGTTGAAGCTGTGAATAATTTTGTGAAATAATTAATAATCATTATCTTAACAAGATTAAAATCTATTACCTATGGATAAAATTATTTTAGGATTAATCTTTGGATTAACCATTATTAGCTGTAATTTGAAAGCTGATAAAAACAATACAGAGCAAAAAGCTCAGGCAATGACGGCTTGTGAACAAGCGGCAATAACACCAGGGATATCTGCGGCTAAAAAAGAGCTGATTACAAAATATTGTGACTGTTCGACAGATAAAATGATGGATGAATTTACATATACAGAAATGATGCAAATGAATAATCCAACACCTGAATTACAAGAACGATTAATGAAATTAATAGAACCTTGTATCAATGATTTGAAAACAAAATCTGCTGAATTAGGAGAGTAATAAACAAAAAAGTCGGAACTATGTTCCGACTTTTTTAATATTCTTTTTTGTATTGTTCTTTCTTAAACTCGTCTACAAGATGTTCGTTCAAACTATCAATGTAGCCTAAGATTTCTAATTTACCAATTTTACTCGAAGCCGAACTTGTAAATATTTTTGGTAATTCTTCCCAAGTTTTTAATAACTCGTTTTTGTAGTGATTCAAGTTTTTTTGCATTTGTGTACTCGTTAGTTTGTCTAATTTTGTAAACACAATCGCAAACGGAATTTGTTTGTTTCCTAACCATTCCATAAACTGTAAATCTATTTTTTGAGGCGTGTGTCGAGAATCAATCAATAAAAAAACATTGACCAAGTTTTTACGAAACTCAATGTAATCATAAATCATTTTATTGAAACCACCACGAACACCTTTTGGTGCTTTAGCAAAACCATAACCTGGTAAATCGGCTAAATACCAAGTATCGTCCATTTCGAATGTATTAATCAATTGAGTTTTACCTGGAGTTGCAGAAGTTTTAGCTAATGCTTTTTTATCTGCTAACATATTGATTAATGATGATTTTCCAACATTAGAACGCCCAATAAATGCGTATTCTGGTTTGAAAGGATCTGGACAATCTGTATATTTTTGCGAACTTTTTACGAATTCAGCTTTTTTAATCATAATTATGCTTTAGTGGCTGGATCTAATTGTTTTTCGATTAGCCATTTGTATAAAATTTCGTTGAATAATTCAGGGTGTTCCATCATTGGAGCGTGCCCACATTTATCAATCCAAAATAAAGAAGCGTCTGGTAATTCTTCTTCAAATTCTATTGCAACTTCTGGTGGAGTTACATTATCTTGTTTTCCCCAAATCAAACAAACAGGCATTTTGATGTCTTTTAAATCATCTTTCATGTTAGATTTGATCGCGTCTCTTGCGATATATAAAGTTTTGATAGCTTTATTTCTGTCATTTACAGTGTCAAAAACATCATCTACAATTTCTTTTGTCGCGATAGCAGGATCGTAAAAAACTTCGCGCGTTTTACGTTCTACATATTCGTAATTACCACGTTTTGGATAAGTTTCTCCAAAAGATTTTTCGTACAAACCAGAACTTCCTGTTAAACAAAGTGCTTTTACATATTCTGGATGTCTGTGACAAACCATCAAACCAATATGTCCTCCTAAAGAATTTCCAACTAAAATAGCTGGTTCTTTAACGACTTCTTCAATAAAATTTGCAACATGTTTTGCAATATTTTTGATATTAGTATTGATGACAGATAAAGAATATAATGGCAATTCTGGTGCGAAAACCTTATATCCTCTTTGTGCATAATAATTTGTAAGTGAGCTGAAATTGCTAAGTTCACCCATTAATCCATGAAGCAAAACAATTGGTTGTCCTTCTCCTTCTTCTATGTAAGAGAACTTATCTTTTTTCTTTAAGCTAAAAAACATTTACTCGATATTAAGTCGACAAATTTAATTAATTATATTTTTTTTTTCGTGGTTTATATGAAAAACTTTAACAATCCATATTAATCACTTATCAAAACAAGGTCTATATAAACATTATTTCTCATTTTATACATGGGGTTAGCGTTAGAAAAAACATAACTATCTGATACTAAATTTTAAATTGTTGATAACTATTTCAATAAAAGTGGTAAAAAATGGTAATTTGTGGTAATATTTTATTTATTTTTGGAAAAATTCTATCATGAATTCATTAATTGGAACATATGAGTGTAAGGTAGATACAAAGGGTAGGCTCCCAATACCAGCGGGTTTGAAGAAACAACTTGCTGAATGTTTGGAAGATGGCTTTGTGTTGAAAAGATCTGTGTTTCAAAATTGTTTAGAACTGCACCCTATGAAAGAATGGGAAAAAGTGATGAATGATTTGAATAAATTGAATCGATTTGTGAAGAAAAACAATGATTTTATTAGAATTTTTACGGCTGGATTAAAAATTGTCGAAGTTGATGCGAATGGAAGGCTACAGATTTCAAAAGATTTAGTGAAATTTGCAGAAATTAATAAAGAAGTAGTTCTTAATTCTTCTGTAAACATGATCGAGATTTGGGATAAAGACAAATATGAAGAGTCGATTAATGTAGATGATTTAGATTTTGCTTCTTTGGCAGAAGATGTAATGGGAAATTTAGGAGAAGATGAGTGAATATCATAATCCAGTATTATTAAAAGATAGTGTTGATGCGTTAATTATTAACGAATCAGGTATATATGTAGATTGTACGTTCGGGGGTGGAGGTCACTCACGTGAAATATTAAGTCGTTTGGATCAAAATGGAAAATTATTTTCATTTGATCAAGATGTGGATGCGGTTCGCAATAAAATTGATGATAATCGATTTGAGTTAGTTGAGCAAAATTTTAGATTCTTGAAAAATAATTTAAGATTTCGTGGAATAAAACAAGTGGATGGTGTTTTGGGTGATTTGGGAGTTTCTTCTCATCAGTTTGATACGCCAGAACGTGGTTTTTCAACTCGCTTTGATGGAGAATTGGATATGCGAATGAATCAGAATGCAAAACTTTCTGCCAAAACAATTATTAATGAATACGAAGAAGAAGATCTTGCTCGTGTTTTTTATGATTTTGGAGAATTGCAAGGTTCGTATCGTTTGGCGAGAGAAGTTGTGAAAGCAAGAGCAGATAAACAAATTAATACAATTGATGAGTTGAAGCAAATTTTTTCATTCATTCCAAAAATGAAAGAAAATAAATTTTTCGCTCAAATGTTTCAGGCATTACGAATCGAAGCAAATGATGAAATGGCTGCATTGAAAGAGATGTTAACGCAATGTGGAGAAGTGATAAAACCAGGTGGTCGTTTGGTGATTATTTCGTATCATTCGTTAGAAGATCGTTTAACAAAACGCTACATGAAAAACGGAATGTTTGAAGGTGAACCTGAACGTGATGTTTTTGGAAATTGGTCGGCACCTTTCAAACCTTTACAATCAAAGGTGATTGTGCCAACGCAAGAAGAAATTAATGAAAATCCAAGAGCGCGTAGTGCGAAAATGCGTATTGCGGTTCGTAATGAGGATTAAGAAATAGGAATGGCAAAAAAGAAAAAAATATTACCAGAGAAAAAAACTTTTACAGGTTTGTTGAGAGGTGAGTTTTTAATCAAAACTGGCTCAGAACAAAACTGGAAGTTCATGTTGTATCTGGTAGGTTTGGCTTTTTTGAGTATTTCGAGTTCGCATTTAGTTGATCGTAAAGTGGTTCGAATCGCTGAATTACAAGATAAAGTAGAAGATTTAAAATCTCAATATACAGATAAGCATCGCGATTTGATGCGTATGCAATTAGAAACGGAAATTTTGGAGCGTACAGCAGTGTATGGTTTGAAAATTCCAGATAAACAACCTTATTATATAGTAGACAAAGTTTATGACGAAGTCAGCGAAAAATAAAAACAATATTGTCATCAAAGGATGGGTATTTGCCGGCGCGCTAGCGATTTGGGCCATCTTTATTATTGTTTTTATGTTTCGAATTAATATTGTAGAAGGGGTTGAATTAGAGCGTTTTGCTGAAAAGAATAATTTTAGATTAGATACCGTTACGGCGGAGCGTGGTAATTTATATGCTTCTAATGGCGCATTAATGGCTACAACTGTTACAAAACACAATGTTTATGTGGATTTGACGGTGATCAAAGATGAATTATTTAAAACAGAAATGCACAATCTTGCCGATTCTTTAGGTAAGATGTTTACAAAATCACCTTCTTATTTTTACGACAAATTTTCGACAGAACGTAAAAAGAAGAATCGCTACATGATGTTAGTAAAAGATTTGGATTATGAGCAATATCAACGCATCAAAAAATTTCCAATCTTCAACAAAGGTCAAAACAAAGGTGGATTTATTCATGAAACTGAGTCAAAACGAGAATTAATTGTTCAAGACATTGGTGTTCGTACAATTGGTTACGATGATCAACGCGGAAAAGTTGGGTTAGAAGGAGCTTATTCTGACTTATTAAGCGGTATTGAAGGTCGTCGTTGGGAGCAATTTATGGGACGTGGAAAATGGAAACCAATGAAAAGTTGGGAGCAAGAGCCCCAAGCGGGTTCATCAGTTTACACAACAATAGATGCCGATTTACAAATGGTTGCTTACGATGCTTTGTACAAACAACTTTCTGAATTTGAGGCGCAACACGGAAGTGTAGTCGTGATGGAAGTTCAGACAGGGAAAGTTCGTGCAATTGTGAATTTATCTCGTAAAAAAGATGGAACATATATAGACGATTATAATTATGCGGTTGGTGAAGCTGCAGAACCAGGATCTACTTTCAAAACAGTTTCGTTGCTTGCAGCAATGGATGATGGTTTTATTAATAAAAACTCGACAGTAGAAACGGGAGGTGGAAGTTATAAATTCTATGGTCGTACGATTACAGATACACACGGATACGGAACATTGACTGTAGATGGCGTGATGAAAAAATCGTCTAACATTGGTACAGCTAAAATTATAAATAAATATTACGGAGAAAATCCAAAAGCTTTCTTCAAAAAAATGGATAAATGGCATATGACTTCGCCTCTTGGAGTTGATATTCTTGGAGAAGGAAGTCCAATTATGCACCGTCCAGATAGTAAATCTTGGAGTAATATTACGTTACCTGTAATGGGTTATGGATATGGTTTACAGTTAACTCCAATTCAAATTGTGACTTTCTACAACGCAGTGGCAAATAATGGTAAAATGTTGAAACCATTATTTATGGATAAAATCACACGTAAAGGTGAACCTGATAAAATTTTCGAACCAGTTGTTTTGGTTGATCAATTAACTTCTTTGGAAAATGTAAAACAAATGCAAGAAATGCTTCGAGGAGCAGTAGAACAAGGAACGGGACGTATTATTAGTAATAGTAATTACGATATTGCTGGTAAAACAGGTACTGCTCGTGTTGATTATTGGAAGCGAGACGGTAAAGGAATGCAATATCGTGCATCATTCGCAGGATATTTTCCAGCAGAAAAACCAAAGTATTCTTGTATTGTTGTTGTGCACAAGCCAAATACAGCCAAAGGGTTTTATGGAGGTAGTGTAACTGCTCCGGTTTTTAAGAAAATTGCCGATTGGGTATATTCAAAAACTCCCATACCTTTGCCACGCGATTTAGTAAAAAAGAACGCGGTGAAAGAGTTTAAAAAAGGAGATGATATTAATGTTAGTAATTCTAAAAATATAGTGCCAAATGTGACTGGTCATACAGGATCTAAAGCAATTCCGGTATTAGAAAATTTAGGGTTAGATGTACAATATTCAGGGTTTGGAAAAGTAACAAATCAATCCATTCCTGCGGGAACAAGATTTAAGAAGGGTGAGACAATTTATTTAATGTTGGAAGGATGAGAAATTTAGTTGATGTATTATATAAAGTTTCCATCTCAGAAACGATTGGTTCAACAAAAGTTGAAGTCAATAATATTCAATTTGATTCAAGAAAAGTATCAAACGATGATGTTTTTGTTGCTGTAAATGGAGTTACAGTTGACGGTCATCAGTATATAGAAAAAGCGATTGGTTTAGGTGCTAAAGCAATTGTTTGCGAAGTTTTGCCAGAAAATTTAGTTGATGGAATAACGTATGTGAAAGTTGAAAATTCAACGATTGCATTAGGAATTTTAGCTTCTAACTTTTATGGAAATCCAACAAAAGATTTAAAACTTGTTGGAGTTACAGGTACGAATGGAAAAACAACAACGACAACTTTGTTGTACGAATTGTTTACAAAATTAGGTTATGCTTGTGCATTAATTTCGACGATTAAAATTGTGATTGATGGTGAAGTGATTCCGTCTACCCATACAACGCCAGATATTTTGACATTGAACAAAATGTTTCGCGAAGCGGTAGATAGAGGATGCGAATTTGCTTTTATGGAAGTTTCTTCGCACGGAATTCATCAAAATAGAATTGCTGGTTTGCATTTTGAAGTGGCTGGATTTACGAATATCACACACGATCATTTAGATTATCACAAAACGTTTGCAAATTATCTTGCAGCAAAAAAGAAATTCTTCGACGATTTGCCAAAAACGTCTACGGCAATTTCGAATGCAGATGATAAAAACGGAAAAGTAATGCTTCAGAATACAGTTGCTACGAAAAAATTGTATGCGCTAAAAACTGATGCAGATTTTAAAGGAAAAATTATTGAACACCAATTTGATGGAATGCAATTAGAATTCAATGGAAAAGAATTCTGGACATCATTAATTGGTCAATTCAATGCATATAATTTATTATTAGTTTTTGGTGTAGCGTCAATTTTAGGACAAGATGAATTAGAAGTTCTAAAAGCGTTGAGCACACTTGGAAATGTTGATGGTCGTTTTCAAACATTCAAAACAGAATCAGGAATTATCGTAATCGTAGATTATGCACATACGCCTGATGCGTTAGAAAATGTATTGGATACAATAGAAGGAATTCGTACCAAAAATGAAAAATTAATAACAGTTGTAGGTTGCGGTGGAGATCGTGATAAAACAAAACGTCCTGAAATGGCGGATATCGCGAGCGAAAAATCTAATCTTGCCATTTTTACATCAGATAATCCAAGAACAGAAGATCCAGAAGAAATTCTTCGTGAGATGGAAGTTGGTGTAAAAGCACAATTTTATAATCGCACCTTGAAGATTACAGATCGAAAAGAAGCTATAAAAACAGCACTTAAAATGGCCGAACCAAAAGATATTATTTTAATAGCGGGAAAAGGTCACGAGACGTATCAAGAAATTAACGGAGTAAGAACACATTTTTCTGATGTAGAAGTTGCATCAGAATTGAGTAAAATATTGAACAAATAAAGAATGTTATACTATTTATTTGATTATTTAGAAGGTATCCATTTTCCAGGAGCGCGTATGTTTCAATACACGTCTTTCCGCGCGGGAATGGCAATTTTATTGGCAATGTTCATCAGTTTGTTTTACGGAAAACGAATCATCAGTTATTTACGTAAAGAACAAATGGGCGAAATTGTTCGTGATTTAGGTTTAAAAGGACAAATCGAAAAAGCAGGAACGCCAACAATGGGTGGTTTAATCATCATTTTGGCGACATTAATTCCGACTTTACTTTTTGCGAGATTAGATAATATTTACATTATTATTTTGTTGGTTTCAACAATTTGGTTAGGTGTGATTGGTTTTTTAGACGATTACATCAAAGTTTTTAGAAAAAACAAAGAAGGTTTACAAGGTAAATTTAAAATTTTAGGACAAGTTGGTCTTGGAGTTGTAGTTGGATTAATGCTTTATTTCAGTCCAACAGTTACTGTAAAACATCAAGAAAATAGAGTAAAAACGCCTGTAGGAACAGAACAAACAGAATACAGCCGACAAATAAAATTTGGTTCAGAAGAAAAAACGTTAGAAACAACAATGCCTTTCGTGAAAGGAAATGAATTTAACTATTCTGATATTTTATTTTGGATGGATGCGCAAGATCGACCAACATGGGCGGTTGCAGCGATTTTTATTTTTGCAGTAATTTTTATCATTACAGCAGTTTCGAATGGAGCAAATTTAACAGATGGAATCGACGGTTTAGCAGCAGGTAGTTCGGCTGTGATTATGGCGGCAATCTCGATGTTTGTTTTCGTTTCCGGAAATTTAATGTTCGCCGATTATTTGAACATTATGTTTATTCCGCGTTCAGAAGAAGTCTTGATTTTCTGTGGAGCTTTCCTTGGAGGTTTGATAGGATTTATTTGGTATAATACCTATCCAGCTCAAGTGTTCATGGGAGATACAGGAAGTTTAACAATCGGAGGAATTATTGCTGTTTTAGCAATTATCGTTCGTAAAGAATTATTATTACCAATTTTGTGTGGAATATTTTTCGCAGAAAGTTTATCAGTAATGTTACAGGTGTCTTATTTCAAGTACACGAAAAAGAAATTTGGTGAAGGTCGTAGAATCTTTTTGATGTCTCCTCTACATCACCATTTTCAGAAGTTAGGTTATCACGAAAGTAAAATCGTGGTGCGTGCAATTATCATCGGAATCATTTTAGCGGTAATTAGTATTATTACCTTAAAGATTAGATAAAAAATGAAAAGATTTGTCGTTTTAGGAGGAGGAGAAAGTGGCGTAGGAACAGCTATTCTAGCGAAGAAAGAAAACTTTGATGTTTTTCTTTCGGACATGGGACAAATAAAAGACAAGTATAAACAACTTTTGGAGGAGCACGGAATTGCTTATGAAGAAGGTCAGCACACAGAAGAATTAATTCTGAATGCCGATGAAGTAATGAAAAGTCCAGGTATTCCAAAAAAATCAGCGCTAATTCAGAAATTAGAAGCGAAAGGAATTTCAATTATTTCTGAAATTGAATTTGCGTCTCGTTATACAGATGCAAAAATTATTGCGATTACAGGATCTAATGGAAAAACAACAACAACAAGTTTGATGTTCCATATCCTAAAGCAAGCTGGATTAAATGTAGGATTAGGTGGCAACATCGGAAAAAGTTTTGCAAAATCTGTAGCTGAAGATAACTTCGATTATTATGTACTAGAAGTAAGTAGTTTTCAGTTAGATGATATCAAAATAGATTTCAAACCGTATGTTGCAATTTTACTGAACATTACACCAGATCATTTAGACCAATACAATTATCAGTTTGATTTGTATGCAAAGGCTAAATTCAGAATTACTGAAAACCAAGATGAAAACGATTATTTTATCTACAATTTGGATGATCCAAAAACAATGGAGATGATTGATAAGATTGATATTCGAGCTCATCGCAAACCGTTCACAATGATGGATGCAACAAATGAAGCATACGCAAACAATGAATTGTTCCGTGTGAACGATTCGAATGGTGATTTTACAATGTTAGTGAATGATTTAGGATTAATTGGTAAACACAATGTTTCTAATTCATTGGCTGCGGCTGTAGCTGCAAAAATTATTGATATCAATAATGAGGAACTAAAAAAGAGTTTGTCTGATTTTAAATCGGTTGAACATCGTTTAGAGCCTGTTTTGACAATTGGAGGAATAGATTTTATCAACGATTCTAAAGCAACAAATGTGAATGCAACATATTTTGCTTTGGAAAGTATGACGAAACCAGTTGTTTGGATTGTTGGAGGAACTGATAAAGGAAACGATTACAACGAAGTTTTACCTTTCGTGAAAAAGAAAGTGAAAGCAATTGTTTGTTTAGGTGTTGATAACGCAAAAATTGTTGATTTTTTCAGTCCATATATCGATACAATTGTTGAAACAAATACAATGAAAGATTGTGTAGAACAATCATATAAATTAGCAACAAAAGGAGAAACGGTTCTTCTGTCACCAGCTTGTGCAAGTTTCGATTTGTTCAAAGGTTACGAAGATCGTGGAGATCAATTTAAAGAAAACGTACGCAAATTATAATAACATAACCAACCAATGTCTAACATCGTACAAAAATATTTTAAAGGCGATAAACCGCTTTGGGCTTTCATTTTATTGTTAGCACTATTTTCGTTCTTACCTGTTTATTCTGCAAGTTCTAACTTGGTGTATACGGTAGGATCGGGAACTATTTTTGGGCATTTAGGTAAGCACGCTGTGATTTTATTAATTGGTTTATTTATCATTTATGGATTACAACGTATTGATTATCGTTGGTTTGGTTTGTTTGCTTTAACAGCGGTTGTTATACTTTCTGGAGTTTTGGCAATAACACTCGTACAAGGACAAACCATTGGAGGTGCAAATGCTGCGCGTTGGTTAACTATTCCAGGGACTGGAATTGGTATTCAGCCTTCGATGATTGCTTCGCAAGCGTTGTTGATTTATATAGCTCGTTATTTAACAAAAAATAGAGACAAAGAATATACATGGAAAAATACAGCAGTTCCATTATTCTTACCAATTATTGTAATTGTAGGATTAATCTTTCCTTCTAATGGTTCAACAGCGTTGATGTTAGCTGGAATGTGCGGAATATTGTTGATTATTGGTGGATTTCCATTCAAATATTTATTTACAATTGCCGGAGTAGGTTTAATACTCGGTGGCGGATTCGTGTGGATGGCTTTATCTCGACCAGATTTAGTAACAAATTCTCGTGTGCACACATGGATGTCACGTATCGAGAAATTTAATGACGATTCTGGATTAGAAAGTTATCAAGTTTTACACGCAAAAGCTGCAATTGCGAGAGGATTGAATGAAATGGCTGGACCAGGAAAAAGTGTTTTCAAACAAACTTTACCGCAGTCATCATCCGATTTTATCTTCGCGATTATTGTAGAAGAATATGGTGCAATTGGTGCAATTCTATTAATCGGAATTTTCCTTCTGATTTTAATACGGATTTGTATCATCGCATCTAAAATTCATACCGTTTTTGGTACGCTACTTGTATTTGCAGTGGGCTTACCAATTATTATACAAGCGATGGTAAACATGGCGGTAGCGGTTAATTTAATTCCTGTAACAGGGCAACCATTGCCAATGATTAGTTACGGAGGAACATCCATTTGGATGACATGTATTTCGTTCGGAATAATTTTGAGTGTAAGTACTCAGATTAAATCGCAAGAAGAATTAGAACAAGATAGAAAAGTATTAAGTGAAGAATACATCGAAGACATCGCCTAAAGTTTTAATAAGCGGCGGAGGAACAGGTGGACATATTTATCCAGCCATTGCAATTGCAGACGAAATAAAACGTCGTTTGCCAGATGCACAAATTTTGTTCGTTGGAGCAGAAGGAAGAATGGAAATGGAAAAAGTGCCAAAAGTTGGGTATGACATAAAAGGTTTACCAATTTCTGGATTTGATAGAAGTAACATGAAAGCGAATTTAAAGTTCCCTTTCAAATTGATAAAAAGTTTAAATCTTGCAAAGAAAATCTACAAAGATTTTCAGCCAGATTTAGCTGTTGGTACAGGAGGTTATGCAAGTGGACCAATGTTGTGGGTAGCGGGAAGTAAAAATGTTCCGATTTTATTACAAGAACAGAATTCGTTT
The DNA here is from genome assembly GCF_002378465.1 of Empedobacter sp. UBA3475. Lineage (NCBI taxonomy): Bacteria > Pseudomonadati > Bacteroidota > Flavobacteriia > Flavobacteriales > Weeksellaceae > Empedobacter > Empedobacter sp. UBA3475. The sequence continues at coordinate 20,358 of NZ_DFRA01000040.1, forward strand.
CCAGGAGTTACCAACAAAATTTTGAAAAATAAAGCTAGTGCTATTTGTACAGCTTACGAAGGAATTTCTCAGTTTCCGCAAGAAAAAGTGCATTACACAGGAAATCCTATTCGTGCCGAAATTTTTCAAAATTTACCTTCAAAAGCAGAAGCAATTTCAGCTTTTGGATTAGATCCAGAAAAACCAACTATTTTATCAGTTGGTGGTTCACAAGGATCAAGAGCAATGAACAATGCTTGGTTAGAAAACCTTGACGAATTTGTTGCAAGTGGCGTTCAATTGATTTGGCAAACAGGAAAGTTAGATTATCAAAAAATCAAAAATTTGGTTGGCGATAAATATCCAACGATTCATGTAACCGAATTTATTTTCAACATGAAAGATGCTTATGCAGCTTCGGATATGATTGTTTCTCGTGCAGGAGCAATGGCGATTTCGGAATTGTGTATTGTAGGAAAAGCAACTATTTTGCTTCCATTGCCAACAGCGGCAGAAGATCATCAAACCAAAAATGCACAAGCATTGGTTGAAAAGGATGCAGCGATCATGGTGAAAGATGCAGATGCAAAACAAATTTTAGTCAAAGAAGTAATTGCTTTGGCGAATAATGAAGAATTAAAAAATAAATTATCTCAAAACATTAAGCAATTAGGGAAACCGTACGCAACAAAAAAGATTGTAGATATATTATTGAATTTATTATAATGAATATTTTAGATAAAACATATTATTATTTCATCGGTGCAGGAGGAATCGGAATGAGTGCTTTGGAACGTTTCTTCAAGTCAATCGGAAAAGAAGTTGTAGGTTATGACAAAACACAAACCGAGTTAACAACTGAATTGATTGCTGAAGGAATTGATATTCATTTTGAAGATAACATCGAGTTAATTCCAGCAGGAATTAATCCAAAAAATACGTTGGTAATTTATACGCCAGCAGTACCAAAAGATCATTCAGAACTAAATTATTTTTTAGTGAATGATTTTAAAGTCATGAAACGTTCAGAAGTGTTAGGTGAAATTACCAAACATACATACAATATTGGTGTTGCGGGAACACATGGAAAAACAACGACTTCATCTATTTTAGGACATATCCTAAAAGTTGCGAATGTAGAATGTACAGCTTTTTTAGGTGGTATTGCAGAAAATTACGATTCGAATATCATCTTAAATGGATCTAAATATACAGTTGCAGAAGCCGATGAGTTTGACCGTTCTTTCTTACGTCTTTCTCCAAAATTAGCGATTATCACAAGTGATGATGCAGATCATTTGGATATTTATGGTGAGCGTGATGAAGTGAAAAAATCGTTTCAAGAATTTGCGGCAATTGTGGAAGAAAAATTATTTGTTCACAAAGGTTTGCCTTTCGAAGGAGCTTTTACGTATGGAGTAGATTTGGACGCAGATTATGATGGACACAATGTAAGAATTATTGATGGACATTATGTGTTTGATGTAAAAACGCCAAACGGTTCATTGACAGACGTTGGAATTTTATTACCAGGCCATCACAATATGGAAAATGCGGTTGCGGCTTTGGCTGTTGCAGATTATATGGGTGTTCCTCATGATAAAATTAAAGAAGCTTTATCAACTTTTGTTGGAGTTAAAAGACGTTTTAATCGTTTCGAAGCAAATGGAAAAATTTACATCGACGATTATGCACATCATCCAACAGAATTGAATGCAGCAATTCGTTCAGTTCGTGAACTTTATCCGGGTAAAAAAGTGTTGGGAGTATTTCAGCCTCACTTATTTACACGTACAAGAGATTTCGCAGAAGAGTTTGGACAAAGTTTATCGCAGTTAGATAGTTTGATTTTATTAGACATTTATCCTGCCAGAGAGTTACCAATCGAAGGAATTACTTCAAATTGGTTGCTAGAAAAGGTGAATTTAAATGAAAAAATAGTATCTTCATTAGAAGATAGTTTAGCAAACATCAAAAAACAAGATTTTGATGTATTATTGACTGTTGGAGCAGGAAATATTGATACAATTGTTAAACCAATAAAAGAGTGGTTAAGTGAAGCGTAAATTGAAAATCATAAAAGTGATTTTTGGAGTTGCCTTGCTAATCGGTTTGATTAGTTTTACGGTAATTAAGAATGCTTCGCGTACTGTGAAAAAAATTGACGTGGCGTTTGTTCAGCCAGTTGATAATTATTTTATTAATGATGAATCGATAAGAGAAATTATCAACAAAGATGGAAAAGACATTCTGAAACAATCTCTACGAGAGGTGAATGTAAAAGAAATCGAACAAAAAGTAAGTGAGAGTCCTTTTGTGGATTCTGTACAAGTCAGTAAAGATATCAACGGACATTTACGACTTGACATAAAAGCAAACTCAGCAGTAGCAAGAATAAAGACGCTGAAAAATGAATTTTATTTGACAACAAAAGGCGGAAAAATGCCTTTATCTAAATTAAATTCAGCGGATGTAATTTTAGTTTCTGGTGATGTAAAACCGAATGAATATGAAGATTTGAGTAAATTTGTTCAAGCTTTGAAAGCTGACGATTTATTAAAAAATCACATCATAGCCATTCAAAAAGTGGGACAACGTTCTTTTAATTTAATTGTAAACACAGGAAACTATTATATAGAATTAGGAACTTTAAACAACTTTGAACAGAAGTTACATAATCTAAAATTATTCTATAATCAATACATTGATTTTATAGGAACTGAAGATTATGAAAAATTGAGCTTGAAATTTGTAAACCAAGTTGTAGCAACCAAACGAATAAAAAATGGAGAACAATAGTAAGATTGCAGTTGGCTTAGACATAGGGACTACAAAGATTGTAGCGCTTGTCGGACGAAAAAATGAGAACGGAAAAATCGAAATTCTTGGACACGGACAAGCAAAAAGCTTAGGTGTACACAGAGGTGTTGTAAATAATATTACACAAACCATTAACTCGATAAAAGAGGCAATTGATAAGGCTGAAAGATCATCTGGTGTCAAAATTACTGATGTTACTGTTGGTATTGCCGGACAACATATTCGTAGTTTACAACATAGCGATTACATTACTCGTACCAATTCAGAAGACGTGATTGATGATAATGATTTAAAGTTATTAACAAATCAAGTTTACAAATTGGTCATGTTACCTGGAGAAGAAATTATCCATGTTCTTCCTCAAGAATTTAAGGTTGATAACGAAGGTGAAATCCGCGAACCAATCGGTATGTACGGAAGCCGTTTAGAGGCTAATTTCCATGTGGTTGTAGGACAAGTTTCATCCATCCGAAATATTGCACGTTGTGTAAAAGCTGCTGGTTTACGTTTGGCAAGTATTACTTTAGAACCAATTGCATCATCTAGTGCTGCGCTTAGCGAAGAAGAGAAAGAAGCTGGTGTTGCATTGATTGATATAGGTGGTGGAACAACGGATATTGCAATTTTTAAGGATAATATTATTCGTCACACATCTGTTATTCCGTTTGGAGGAAATGTGATTACAGAAGACATTAAAGTTGGATGTTCTATTATTGGAAAGCAAGCCGAAGCTTTAAAAGAAAAATTTGGTTCTGCTTGGCCAGGAGAAAATAAAGAAACTGAAATTGTATCGATTCCTGGTTTAAAAGGACGCGAAGCAAAAGAAATATCATTAAAAAGATTGTCACAAATTATTCATGCACGTGTGCAGGAAATTTTGGAACAAGTATATTTGGAATTGAAAAACTACGGTTGCGAAGATCAAAACAAAAAATTGATTGCAGGAATCGTTTTAACAGGTGGTGGATCTAAATTGAAACACATTCGTCAACTTACAGAATATGTAACAGGAATGGATGTAAGAATTGGATACTCTAACGAACATATTGTTGGTGCAAAAGCTGAGGAAATTAGCGGACCAGAATATGCAACATCTGTTGGATTATTAATGAAAGGTTTAGAAGAATTAGCGGCGAATTATCAGCACGAAATTTATGAAAAACCAGTTATTAATAATTTAAATAACCAAGAAGAATTAGAAATTGGAATTCAACCAACACAACAAACTAAGACTGTGAAAGCTGAAATTGTTGTTGAGGAAGAAATTATCCAAAAACCAAAAAGAGAAGAAGTAGTAGACGAATTCTTGGATCAAGAAATTGGTGAAAAGAAAGAAGCTAAATCTAAACCAGAAAAGAAAAATTTCTTTTCGAAATGGACGGATAAATTTATCCAAATGATCAACGAAACTGAATAATAAGAATAAACTAGAATAAATTACGAATCAATTTAATAAGAAGAATATGAGTGATATGTTAACAGGAGATATTGTGTTCAACTTACCAAAGAGCCGATCTCAAGCTATCAAAGTAATCGGAGTAGGTGGTGGAGGTAGTAATGCCGTAAACTACATGTTTGAACAAGGAATTGCAGGTGTAGAATTTGTAATTTGTAATACGGACTCTCAAGCATTAGCAAATAGTCCAGTACCAACAAGAATTCAATTAGGACAAGCAATAACAGAAGGTTTAGGAGCTGGAGCAAATCCTGAGGTAGGAGAGCAATCTGCTATCGAAAGTATGGATGATGTAAAAGCTGTTTTAGACGAGGGTACTAAAATGGTATTTATTACTGCCGGAATGGGTGGTGGTACAGGAACCGGAGCAGCACCAGTAATTGCTGGTATTGCAAAAGAAATGGATATCTTAACAGTTGGGATTGTTACAGCGCCATTCTTTTTCGAAGGAAGAATGAGGTTGGAACAAGCCGAAAAAGGTATCGAAAAATTAAGACAAAATGTCGATTCATTAATTGTTATCAACAATGATAAATTACGTGAATTATACGGAAACTTAGGTTTCAAAAATGGTTTCTCGAAAGCTGATGAGGTTTTAACAACAGCAGCTAAAGGAATTGCAGAAGTTATTACTCAACACTATGCAATGAACATCGATTTACGTGATGCGCGTACAGTACTTAAAAATTCTGGTACAGCAATCATGGGATCTGCGCAAGGTTCTGGTGAAAACAAAGCGAAAGACGCAATTTCTTCTGCTTTAGATTCTCCATTGTTAAACAACAACAAAATTACGGGTGCACGTAACGTATTGTTATTGATTTTGTCTGGTAATAACGAAATTACAATGGATGAAATCGGTATCATCAATGATTACATTCAACAAGAAGCTGGTAATAGTGCAAATATTATCATGGGTATTGGTGAAGACTTAGATTTAGGAGATTCTATCTCTGTAACTGTTGTAGCAACTGGTTTTCCTACAGAAGATCAGGCGTATACAGGAAAAGAGGAACAAAAAATTGTACATACATTAGAGGAAGAACAACCAATTAATAAAACGTTATCAGTTGAGCAACCTTTTGTGAATCGTGTAAAACCAATGACGTTAGATTTTGGTCGTTCTAATGCTTCTCAGCAAGCACCACAAACGCCTCAACAAAATCAAACGCCAGAGGCTCCTCAAAATAATTATCGTCAAGCAGATATTAACCAAAGTTTTCAACAACAAACTTATCACAATACGCCAGAAGAATCTTTCGAAGAAAATAATTCTCCAAAGCGTTATGTTTTAGATGATATTGATGATGAGCCAGTGCAAGAGAGACGTTCTTATGATGATTTCGAACCACGTTTGAAATCAGATTTTAATCGTCCGCAAGAACCAACGAATAATGTAAATAATAATCAAACATATAATTCATATTCTAATCCTGTAGCTTCAGAACAGTCAAATTATCCTCAAAATAATTATGCTGGATATCAAGCTCCAAAGAACGAAGGATATGGAAATGTAGAGCCAGTTCAATCTAATGTAGCTCATTCTGTTGCTCCACAAGCTGAAGAAGTACAAGTTGCTATAGATCCATTTAGTCAACCAATTGAGCAATCAAATGATCCTGAATTGAATAGTATGATTGAAGAAAGAAGAAATCGTTTGAAACAATTTAATTTTAAATTCAACAACACGATGACAAATTCTCAAGTAGACGAATACGAAGCAATTCCTGCTTATAAACGTCAAGGATTGAATTTATCTGATCGTAATGATAATCAATCTTCTGATTTTTCTGTAGGAACTAATCGTAACAACGAAACGCAAATTCGTCCAAACAATTTTCTACATGATAACGTAGATTAATAAACGATCACTCGTAAAAAATATTCTTATTATAGAAAAGGTTCATTGCTTTTGCGATGAGCCTTTTTTTGTCTTAAATTTGTAGTCTAAAAGCAAAACAAATGAATTTAGAAACTCAAATAATGGCACAGTTAAAAGAAGCGATGAAAGCTAAAAATACTGTTGCTTTAGAAGCTTTAAGAGCTGTAAAATCTGAATTATTATTAGCAAAAACATCAGGTGCTAACGGAGAATTATCAGAAGATCAAGAAATTGCTTTATTACAAAAATTAGTAAAACAACGTAAAGAAGCTGCTGAACAATTCGAAGCAAATGGACGTGCTGAATTAGCTGAAAAAGAATTGGCACAAGCAGAAGTTATTCAACAATTTTTACCTGCTCAATTATCAGACGAAGAATTAACAGCTGCAATTACAGAAATTGTTGCAGAGGTTGGCGCTACTTCTCCAAAAGATATGGGAAAAGTAATGGGAGCTGCTTCATCTAAATTAGCTGGTAAAGCGGAAGGAAAATTAATTTCAGCTAAAGTAAAAGATATTTTAGCTAGTTTATAATTGATTTTTAAATCTTTAAAAATTAAGAAAAGGTAAAGTTTATAACACTTTACCTTTTTTATTTCTTTATTAGATAAATTTCTTCAAATTATATAAAATTATTATTTATTGATAATCAATAGTATATCCGATTTAAATAAATAATTCCCAAAAAAATTAGGATTATAGTTTTATTTTAACATTAAATTAACAAATCGCTGTAAGCATCTAAATTCGCAAAGCACAAGAGATTTTAGAATTAAAAATCAATTGATTAGAATAATTCTAAATAAGAAGCTGTTTATACCCTTAAATTTGCAAAGTAAATCAGAAAAATCTAAAGGATGACGAAAAGCATTACAGCGTTTATAGCAATGTTAATGATTTTTCCAATAGCAAATGCTGATGGTAAAATTTTTAAGGATTCTGGTAATAATGACACAATTATTATGCCAGCTTCTGAGAAAAGATTTAGTAACGATATTGATAATGATACCATCAAAAAAGATACATTATCAGTTGAAGATGAAAAGTTGGTTGGAGAACTTATCGAGAATAGTGCTCGAAAAATCTCGACAGGAGTTGTTTCTTGGTATGGAGACAAATTCCACGGACGCAAGACAGCTAGTGGTGAAACGTATGACAAACACGAACTAACAGCTGCCCATAAGTCTTTACCATTTGGTACGAAAGTAAAAGTTACGAATATCAGAAATGGTAAATCTGTAGTTGTAGAAATCAACGACAGAGGTCCATACGCTAAATCTAGAGTTTTAGACTTAAGTCAAGCTGCATTCAGCGAAATTGGTCACACCAATACAGGAGTGATGCAAGTTGAATACGAAATTATCAAAAGCGAAGACAAGAAAGACTAAGATGTTCAGAAAAAATTAAAAGGTTTGAGAATTTATTCTCAAACCTTTTTTTATGCTCTTAAGTTTCGTGCAAAAAAAATCCTGACAAATGAATATCAGGATTTATAATTATATGATGTAAGAAAATCTTAATCTAAAATTTTAAGCACTTTAGTTGTACGGGCTCTTGATGCTTCAACTAATTCAGCTTGTGCTAAATCTTCACCGTAAGAAGGGATCATTTCTTTGATTGCTTCGTTCCAGTTGTTTTTCATCAAGTCTGGGAAACATTGTTTCATTAAGTTCAACATTGCACTAACAGATGTAGATGCTCCTGGAGAAGCTCCTAATAAGGCAGACATTGTTCCATCTTGAGATGTTACGATTTCTGTACCAAATTTTAAAACTCCTTTTCCATCTTGTTTTTCGATTACTTGAACACGTTGTCCTGCAGTTTGTTCGAACCAATCTTCTAGTTTAGCTTCAGGAAAATATTCTTGTAATTCTTCTACTTTTTTCGCTTTAGATAACATCACTTGTTCTACCAGGTATTTTGTTAAATCGATATTGTTTAATCCACAATTCATCAAAAATCCTACGTTTCCTAAGTTTACAGATTTGAATAAATCGCAATTAGATCCGTATTTTAAGAATTTTGTTGAGAATGTTGCAAATGGACCAAATAATAGAGATTGTTTTCCATCAATAACACGTGTATCTAAGTGAGGAACAGACATTGGTGGTGCACCAATTTTTGCTTTTCCATATACTTTTGCATGATGTTTTTTGATTACTTCTTCGTTTTGACAAATTAACCATTGTCCACCAACTGGGAAGCCACCAAATTTTTTCGATTCTGGAATTCCAGATTTTTGTAACAATAAAATTGCTCCTCCACCTGCACCAATAAATACGAAATCAGCATTAAGTGCTTTGTTATTTCCAGATTTTAAATCTTTTACTTTAACTGCCCATTTTCCGTTGCTAAGACGAGTTAAGTCTTTTACTTCGTGTTCAGTTTCTAACGTGATTTCTTTTTTGTCTTGTAAACCTTTGAAAATTTGACGCGTTAATTCACCAAAATTCACATCAGTTCCCAAGTTCATATGCGTTGCCGCAACTTTTTCATTACCTTTTCTACCGTCAACAATTAATGGAGCCCATTCTCTGATTTTAGAAACATCATCCGAATATTCCATATCCTTAAATAAAGGATGCTGAGATAATTTTTCGTAACGTTTTTTCAAGAAATTTACATCGTCATCGCCCCAAACAAAAGACATATGTGGAGTAGGACGTAAGAATTTTTCTGGAGAAGAAACGTAATTATTTTCGACTAAGTAAGACCAAAACTCTTTCGAAGTTTCAAATTGTTTTGCAATATTAATTGCTTTATCAATATTAACCACTCCATTTTTGTCCATTGGTGTATAATTCAATTCACAAAAAGCAGAGTGACCAGTACCTGCATTATTGAAAGCATCAGAGCTTTCAAATCCAATCTTATCTAATTTTTCGAAAACAGAAATCTTAATAGCCGGATTTATTTTTTTAAGAAGTATGCTTAAAGTAGCACTCATGATACCAGCACCAACTAACACTACCTCTTGAGGTTGTTTTTCCATTTCTCAAAAATATATTTACGTTGCAAAGGTATTAATAAATAGCCTTTTTTGCGAAATAATACGCAGAAAAAACAATGATTTTTTACATAAATTATTGTTTTGAGATAATTTGAATAGATTTTATTTTATAGAAAATTATTCAAACTCAGTTTTTCCAATACTTTCGATGTTGTCTGCTTGTGATAAATCTGCTTCAAAAGCTTTTTTGTTCACAATTGTAGTTTTTGAAATTTTATCGTGCCAACCATTTTCTCCTAAAAAAGTAAGAACATCAAATGGAATTATTCTACAAATACTTCTTGTAAAATAATCTTTCGTTGTAGGTGTAGAACCGTCAATCATCACAACTTTTGTTCCTGTAATAAATTTACCTAATGAACGTCCTTTGGTTAAAAACTCTGATAAAAAAATTAGTAAAACATAAAAAAAGGCTGTGATAACTCTATCAATCAAAGGATTTATATTTTCTAATTGATAAATAATGTCGCTTTCTGGATTAATGATCACAATAACAATTGCTATAAAACCGAAAAATAGCATCGTCAATAAAATGATTGATACATAATCTATAATAAAATTTAAAAAGCGCAATCCTTTGTTCGCTTTATGTTCGCCAACTTTGTAATCTTGGTACATAGTGTTTATGTGTTAATTTAGATGTAAATATATGATAAACACTAAATTTTTAAAATTATTTTATGCAGATAATTTAAGTCTAAATTTTATCCTCCATCCAACGTCTAAGATTAATGTAATTGGTATTTCTTCGCAACAAATTTTGATTGTCCGAATCTTTCAAAAAATCATCTAATTCTCTGAAAGCTTTTACTTTTTCATGTGGGTACAAATCATTCAATTCAATAAAAAATAAACTAATTTTTCGTGTAATAATATTACTATTTTTCATCTTTTTGCAGAATTGATGCGTTTTGTACGAATATGTATCCAATTCTTGATCATTCCCAGAATCATACAAATTCATCATAATCAAAACCAAGGTGTAAAAATGTAAATCTTCTTGAATTGACGCTTCACTATTGATTATTTTTTGACAATACTCGAACGAATTATCCCAATCTTTGTTTAAGAAATAATAGGCAGCAATTTTTAGATAAAGCACCAAAATATGATGATTATCGATTTTATGATGATGCGATTTAATTTCGCGTAAAATATCTTTAATCAAAAATGGACTAATATTTTCTTTCGGATTAATGAAAAAATAATTCAGTTTGCTATTAAATTTATTGATAAACCAAAGCGCTTCCACATTATCATTTTGAGGCAAAATCTCGTAAACAGATTCTAATTTATCAAACCAAAATTTAAATTCTTCAGAATTTTTTTTCAGGTATAAGATCTTTAATAAATAGCTATTTCCTTTAATAAACCAAACTGGATGACTAAGAATTCGTTCTTTTTTCTCGTAAAATAATTCAACCCATTTTTTCGAAAATTCATAGGCAGAGTGTAGGTTTTGCGTTAACATCGACAACCAAACATTTGCTTTGTAAAACCACAGTTTCTCTTTGAATTTTAATTTCTTAAAATCGATATTTTTTGTTTCCGAATCAAAGAAATTCTGAATTTTTTGAATTTCATCATCATCTTTTGCGTATCCATTCTCGAGCAAAATACTATACAATTTTAGCGATAAATTAGACAATTTACTTGCTTGTAAATTCTGTAAACTCAATTCCTCCGATTGTTCAATCAACTGATCTGCACGACCAGAAATACTTCGTGTAATGAATTGTGATTCGATAATTTTTTCGAGTTCTAAAATATCATAAGCAATGGCTTTTTCGTCAAAATCTAAGGCTTGAGTTTTGGCTTTGTCCAACATTTTTAGACTTTGTTTGTGTAAGCCTTTTTGATACAAAATCGTAGCAAAATCAAACTGTTCACGTATTTGCATACGCGAATTTTGTTGCGAAGGATTCATTCTCAAGCTAAACAAAATTTGTTTGTACAAATGCGCTTTTAGATTAGATAATTGTTGTTTCGTGGTAATTTTTTTCTTCAAAATAGCCGTTTCATCATATTCTTCCAACTTATCCAATGCTTCAAATAATAACAAAAATTTTGCATCTGCATTAATTTGCAGACGATTTACATAAAGTTTGAATTGACGTTTTTCGGAACGATTAAGTGACTTTATTAAACTAAATAGTGCGTCTTTGTTATGATTTGACATTGTAATTAAATTATATATAATGTATTGAAAATAAAATGATTATGATAAATATTTTAGCTTTAAGAATTGTAAAACACTTTTCAATTTGAAAATTTAAAGTTAGTACAATTTTAATTTTACATCACAATAACAAACAAAACTAATTGCAATGAGTGCTGAGAAGATTCAAATTTTTGATACGACACTGAGAGATGGAGAGCAAGTGCCGGGGTGTAAGTTAAACAAAAAACAGAAGTTAGAAATTGCGGCTCGATTGGACGAATTAGGCGTTGATATTATCGAGGCTGGTTTTCCAATTTCAAGTCCTGGAGATTTCGAAGCCGTAAATGCAATTTCAAAATTAGTGAAAAATGCCACAGTTTGTGGTTTAACTCGTGCAAACAAAAAAGATATAGAATCTGCAGCTAAAGCTTTACAATATGCCGTAAAACCAAGAATTCATACCGGAATTGGAACTTCGGATTCTCATATTATTCACAAATTTAATTCGAATCGTGAAGCGATTATCGAACGTGCAGTTGAAGCGGTTGCATATGCAAAAACATTTGTAGATGATGTTGAGTTTTATGCTGAAGATGCAGGAAGAACGGATAATGCTTTTCTTGCTCAAGTTTGTGAAGAAGTGATAAAAGCTGGTGCGACGGTTCTTAATATTCCAGACACAACGGGTTATTGTTTGCCTTTTGAGTATGGAAATAAAATTAAATATTTAAAAGATCATGTTCAAGGAATTGATAATGTGATTATTTCTTGCCACAATCATAACGATTTAGGTTTAGCGACAGCGAATGCAGTTGCAGGAGCTATAAATGGAGCACGCCAAATAGAATGTACAATTAATGGAATTGGTGAGCGTGCTGGTAATACGGCCTTGGAAGAAATCGTGATGATTTTTAGACAACACAAAGAATTGAATTTTTATACAGATATCAATGCTCAAATGTTAACAGAATTAAGTCAATTAACTTCTGAAACAATGGGAATGATGGTTCAACCAAACAAAGCAATTGTAGGATCGAATGCTTTTGCGCACAGTTCTGGAATTCATCAAGATGGTGTGATTAAAAACTGTGAAACATACGAAATTATCAATCCAGCAGATGTTGGAGTTAATGAATCCTCTATTATTTTGACAGCTCGTAGCGGGCGTTCGGCGTTAGCTTATCGTCTAAAAGATATCGGTTTCGATACATCTAAAAATGAATTAGATATTTTATATGAACAATTTTTAGAAATTGCAGATTTGAAGAAAGAAGTTGTTCGTGAAGATTTACTTGGATTAATGCATCAGTTTAATCAAACATCACAGAGAAAATTCGCATGAGAACATTATTCGATAAAGTGTGGGATGCCCATGTTGTCAGCCAAGTAGAAAATGGACCACAAGTGATTTATATTGATAAACATTTAATTCACGAAGTAACAAGTCCACAAGCTTTTGCAGAATTAGAAGCGAGAAATATTCCAATTTTTCGACCAAATCAAATTGTTGCAACTGCGGATCACAATGTACCAACGATTAATCAAGATAAGCCAGTTCGAGATCCATTATCAAAACAACAATTAGAGCAATTAGCGATTAATTGCGAAAAAAATAATATTACTTTTTATGGTTTAGGTCATCCGTATCAAGGAATTGTTCACATTATTGCGCCAGAATTGGGTGTTACGCAACCAGGAATGAGCATGGTTTGTGGCGATAGTCACACATCTACGCATGGAGCTTTTGGAGCAATTGCTTTCGGAATTGGAACAAGTCAAGTTGCACAGGTTTTTGCTAGTCAATGTTTGTTGATGAATAAACCAAAATCGATGCGAATTACAGTTAATGGAAAACTGAATCCAAATGTTCAACCAAAAGATGTGATTTTGTATATCATTTCTAAAGTTGGAACAAATGCAGGAACAGGTTTTTTCTGTGAATATGCAGGAGATGTTTTCGAGAATATGTCGATGGAAGGTCGAATGACAGTTTGTAATATGTCGATAGAAATGGGCGCTCGTGGCGGAATGATTGCACCAGATGAAACAACTTTTGCTTATTTAAAAGATAAACCATTTGCACCGAAAGGAGAAGATTGGGAGCAAAAAGTAGCATATTGGAAAACTTTACCAAGTGATGCTGATGCAATTTTTGATGAAGAAATAGAATTTGACGCTGCGGATATTTATCCAATGATTACGTTTGGTACGAATCCAGGAATGGGAATTTCGGTGAAAGACAGTATTCCTTCTAAAGATTCGTTAAGCGATAATGAAAAAGAATCGTTTGAAAAAGCGTTGAAATATATGGGATTCCAAGATAATCAATCAATCATCAATCATCCAATTGATTATGTGTTTATCGGAAGTTGTACAAATGCAAGAATCGAAGATTTGCGTGAAGTAGCAAATTATGTGAAAGGAAAACAGCGCAATGAAAATGTAACTGCGTGGATTGTTCCGGGATCGAAACAAGTAGAAAAGCAAGCGATAGAAGAAGGTTTGGACAAAATTTTTGAAGCCTCTGGATTCAGATTGCGCGAACCAGGTTGTTCGGCTTGTTTGGCGATGAACGACGATAAAGTTCCAGAAGGAAAATATTGTGTTTCGACTTCGAATAGAAATTTTGAAGGACGTCAAGGTCCAAATTCTCGTACATTATTAGCAAGTCCTTTGATTGCTGCTGCTGCTGCAATTCACGGAAAAATTGTTGATATCAATTAAAATTTACTCAAAATGGATTCAATCAATCAATTAAAATCATCGGCTGTTCCGATTAAAATAGAAAATATAGATACCGATCAAATTATTCCAGCTCGTTTTTTGAAAGCGATTAGTAGAGAAGGTTTTGGAGATAATTTATTCAGAGATTGGCGATTTAATCAAGATAATCAATCAATTGATAATTTCCCGCTGAATGATTCAAAATATGCTGGAAAAATATTAGTTGCAGGTAAAAATTTTGGTTGTGGAAGTAGCCGAGAACACGCTGCTTGGGCAATCAAAGATTACGGATTTGATGTGGTAATTAGTAGTTATTTTGCAGATATTTTCAAAGGAAATGCATTGAATAACGGAATTTTACCAATCGTTGTTTCAGATGAAATTTTAAATCAAATCTTTGAGATCATCGATCAAAATCCTTCAACAGAATTTGAAGTTAATTTAGAAAATCAAACCTTAAAAATTCAAGATCAAACCATCAACTTTGATGTTGATTCTTATAAAAAAATCTGTTTATTAAATGGATATGATGACATTGATTTTTTAATCAGTCAAAAAGATAAAATAGAAACTTACGAACAAAACCATAAATCTTTACAACATGAAAACGCATAAAATTGCAGTACTTTCTGGCGATGGAATAGGACCAGAAGTCGTTTCGGAAACAATAAAAGTTCTGAAAGTCGTTGAACAAATTTTTAAATATAATTTCGAATTTGAGGAAGCTTTGATTGGTGCAATTGCGATTGACGAAACGGGAAATCCTTTGCCTGATGCGACATTGCAATTATGTAAAGATGCAGATGCGGTTTTGTTTGGTTCTATTGGTGATCCAAAATATGACAATAATCCGAACGCTAAAGTTCGTCCCGAACAAGGTTTGTTAAAGCTAAGAAAGGAACTTGGTTTATTTGCAAATATCCGTCCAATCAAGGCTTACGAATCTTTGTTGGGGAAAAGTCCATTGAAACGTTCGCACATCGAAGGAACAGATATGGTTATTTTTCGTGAATTGATTAATGGAATTTATTTCGGAGAAAAATTTACAGCACAAGATGGTTCTCATGCGTATGATACGTGTTCGTACAACAGAAAAGACATTGAGCAAATTACACATTTAGCTTTTCAGGAAGCAATGAAGCGTCGCAAAAAAGTAACGTTGGTAGACAAGGCAAATGTGTTGGATACCTCTCGTTTATGGCGAAAAGTTGCGATGGATATTAGCCAAAAATATCCTGAAGTTGAATTAGATTTCTTGTTTGTTGATAACGCAGCGATGCAATTAATTATCAATCCAAAACAATTTGATGTGATTTTGACAGAGAATATGTTTGGTGATATTATTTCGGACGAAGGAAGTGTAATTGGAGGAAGTATAGGTTTGTTGCCTTCGGCTTCTATTGGTACAGAAAATGCATTGTTCGAGCCTATTCATGGTTCGTATCCACAAGCAAAAGGAAAAGGAATTGCAAATCCGATGGCTTCTATTTTGAGTGCCGCAATGATGTTGCGTTATTTGGGATTGGAAGAAGGAGCAAAAGCAATAGAAAATGCGGTGGGAAATGCGATTAATAATTTGATTGTAACTTCAGATTTAGATGAAACGAGCGATTATTCGACGTCTGTTGTAGCAAATTATATTGCGAAGATATTATTGAGCGATCATGATCATCATTCATATTTTAATTTTGAAAATGTATTGATGGGGAAATCGACGATTATATAGTTTTTATTATTTATGACTTAATGAAAAAGCCATTCAGAGTTCTGAATGGCTTTTTCTATTGTATATTTTTATGAGTTGATGATTACATCATTCCTGGCATTCCACCTCCCATTGGTGGCATAGCTGGCTCATCTTTTTTAATTTCTGTAACAACCGCCTCAGTAGTAATTAACATACCTGCAACAGAAGCAGCGTTTTCTAATGCAACACGAGCGACTTTAGTTGGATCAATAACTCCAGCCTCGATCATGTTTACATATTCGTCAGTTTTTGCATTGTATCCGAAATCTCCATTTCCTTCTTTTACTTTTGCAACAACTACAGAACCTTCACCACCAGCGTTGTGAACGATTTGGCGTAATGGTTCTTCAACTGCACGCGTTACTATTTTAACACCTGTAGCTTCGTCAGCATTTGTAGTATCGATTGTTAAGTTAGATAAAGCTCTAACAAAAGCAACACCACCACCAGCAACGATACCTTCTTCTACAGCAGCACGAGTTGCGTGTAAAGCATCATCAACACGGTCTTTAATTTCTTTCATTTCAACCTCTGAAGCAGCACCAACGTATAATACAGCAACACCTCCAGCTAATTTAGCTAAACGCTCTTGTAATTTTTCGCGGTCATAGTCAGAAGTAGTTGTTTCTACTTGTGCTTTAATTTGGTTAACACGAGATTTGATTTGCTCTGCATCACCAGCACCATTAACAATAGTTGTATTGTCTTTGTCGATAACTACTCTTTCAGCAGTACCTAACATTTCTAAAGTAGCAGTTTCTAACGTAATTCCTTGCTCTTCAGAAATAACTGTACCTCCTGTTAAGATTGCTATATCTTGTAACATCGCTTTTCTACGATCTCCAAATCCTGGTGCTTTAACAGCAGCAATTTTTAAAGAACCTCTTAAACGGTTCACTACTAAAGTAGCTAAAGCTTGACCTTCAACTTCTTCAGAAATAATTAAGAATGGACGTCCTGATTGAGCAACTGGTTCTAATAAAGGTAAGATTTCTTGTAAGTTAGAGATTTTTTTCTCACATAATAAGATGTAAGGATTCTCTAATTCAGCAATCATTTTATCTGCGTTTGTAACGAAGTAAGGAGATTGATATCCACGATCGAATTGCATTCCCTCTACAACGTCAACGTAAGTTTCTGTTCCTTTTGCTTCTTCAACAGTAATTACTCCTTCTTTTCCAACTTTAGAAAAAGCTTCTGCGATTAATGATCCAATAGTATCATCGTTATTTGCAGAGATAGAAGCAACTTGTTTAATTTTTTCTGATGAATCACCAACTTCTTGAGATTGCTCTCTTAAGTTAGCAACGATTCCAGAAACAGCTTTATCAATACCACGTTTTAAGTCCATTGGGTTCGCACCTGCAGCAACGTTTTTCAAACCTTCGCGAACGATAGCTTGAGCTAAAACTGTAGCAGTTGTAGTACCATCACCTGCAACGTCGTTTGTTTTAGAAGCAACTTCTTTTACCATTTGAGCACCTAAGTTTTCGATTGGATCTTCCAATTCGATTTCTTTTGCTACAGAAACTCCGTCTTTTGTTACATGTGGAGCACCGAAAGATTTTTCTAAAACTACGTTACGACCTTTTGGTCCTAATGTTACTTTAACTGCATTTGCTAATGCATCAACACCTCTTTTTAAAGCGTCTCTTGATTCAATGTCGAATTTAATATCTTTTGCCATTTTTTTTATAAGTTTTGTTGTCTTAAGTCTTAAGTCGAATATAATTAAAAATAAAAAAATAAGTTACTTTGTACTTAATACATTTTACTAATTACAACTAAATTTAGATGATTGCCAAAATATCAGCTTCACGCATGATTAAATAGTCCTTTCCTTCTAATTTTAATTCAGTTCCTGAATATTTTCCGTAAAGAACTTTGTCTCCAATTGCAACAGTTATTGGTTCATCTTTTTTACCATTACCAACTGCTACAACGATTCCTTCTTGAGGTTTCTCTTTTGCTGAATCTGGGATAATAATTCCTGATGCTGTTTTAGTTTCTGCAGGAGCAGGCTCAATAACCACTCGATCTGCTAATGGTTTAATGTTTAATTGTGACATATTTGTATTTTTATTTTAATAATTGATGGTTTTAAATAAACGAAAAACGTGCCAACACACAATTTCTGCCATTATGGATAAGTTAATTTCACTCCTTAAAACAAAAATGCCAAGTTGTATGACAACTTGGCATTTAAAGTGATTTTTATGAATAATTATTTTTTGATAATCACTTTTTTCGTGAATTGTTCGTTACCTGCTTCAACCGAAACAATGTAAACACCATTTGATAAACTAGATAAATTAACTTGTTGAGATTTCGAAGAATTCAATTTGTTTGAGTAAACTGTTCTTCCTGCTAAATCTGTCACCGTAATTTTACCTGTTGTAAATGAGTTTGTAAAATCTAAATTGATTATTCCATTTGAAGGATTTGGAGAAATCGTACCTAAATCTTTTCCTTTTATATCATTTGTAGTTAAAGAACTTTCTATAGAAAAATCAGTAGAGTTAACAGCTAAGAAAACGTTATCAATAGCTTTAATCATAATTCTCGCTTTATTAGTAATTCCTAATCCTGCAGGAACTGTGAATGTATAAGAACCGTTGTTCGGAACTGATTCAGCTAAAACATAATCAAATGTTTTTCCTCCATCAACCGATAATAAAATTTTTACATTTTGTGTGTCAATACCGTTTGCATCAGTTCCTGCAACATTCCAAGTAATTGTAGCAGTGTTATCTTGTTTCCAATTTTCTGCAATTGATTGCGAAGTCACTTTGAATGGACCAAAATTTAGAAAGTTTAACTGAACATTTTGTCGAGCGGTTAATCCAACTTCAGAATTATTGTCACGAACTGTTACAGAGAAATTCATTGTACGAGGAACTGAAGGAATGACTTCCCAATTGTTTTTATCGTAATTTGAAACGTTTGACAGATATAGATTTGTTTGAAATACTAATTCATTTGAAATAATTTTTTCTAAACGAGGAAAATAGCGAATTCCAACTTTTTGTGGAGAGAATGATCTGAAATTTGGGCCTTGAGAATTAGAGGAAATAGGAGGAAGTGATTTAATAGAAGTTTCAGAAACTTCAGGATTCATCTGCTCCCAAGAATATGTTAATTGATCATTATTTGAGTCAGTGGCTAATGTTTCTAAAGCAAATGCAGTTGAAATTGGAATGTTATATTTTGTTTTCAAGTTAGAAGCTATAATAGGTGCAGCATTAGTTGTTGTAACGAATTGTCCACAATTCACATAATTTAGCACTTTTGCCATTTCTTCTAAACTTTTTGTATGGAAATATGCATCACTTTGATTTTGTACGTTTGGTGAACAGATACCAGTGTAAGCCATAATTGTAGAACCACTTCCAGGTTCAACAGAACTGTTAAGTGTACGATTACAATTGTTGTTTTGTGTATGGTAGGCACCTAATTGATGACCAATTTCGTGGGCAGTATAATCAATATCAAAAGCATCCCCAATAGGAACTATTGTACCAGTCACTCCTCCTGCTTTTGCTCTATCATTACAAACTGCTGGCGTATTGGCTAATCCATTTGAATTATTATCATCATTCACTTGAAAAAATAAATGACCAATATCGTAGTTAGCAACTCCAATAACATTATTTGTAACAGTAATATTTTCCTCAAGATTGTAATTTGCTGCAGAATTAGAATTAATATTAGGGTCTTGGAAAGAATCAGAATCAATAAAAAATAATTGATCAGTATTTGGAATTAATTCTAAAAAAACACCAACATCATTTTTTAAAACGCCATTAATTCGTGTGAGTGATAAATTGACTGCAGCTAATATTGACGCTTTCTTTTGAGCTTCTGTACCAGATGATAAATTAGCTTGTTTGATTACAAAATCTGAATACTCAGTCGTTGTTGTAATGGCTAATCTAAATTTTCTTAAACTTCCATTTTGAGTTGCTGTTCGAGAAGATTGTTTAATAGTTTCAAAATTCAAATTATCTATCCCAAGAGCACTTTCAGAAGGTTCTGTAGCACATTTGAAAGAATTTGTATTAACTAAATCTTTTTTATCATACACAATATATGACGCTTTATTTTTGGTGTAAGCGTCTATTAACACTGTTTTATTGCCGTTTGAAACTAAACCATACAAACCAAATTGAGGAGATAAACTAAAATTGATTTTCTCTGTCAAATCATTTGTATTGTATCCAGAAAAAGATTTTATATCTGGGTATTTAGTTTGTAATTCAGGAGATAAATTTGAGGTTTCTACAATACGATATGTATTAAACTTTCCGTTTTCAGTTGGAAATTTTAATAAAAAATTTTGTTGATTCGTATTGTTTAAATAGTTGACCAAATTATCATAAGCTAAGTCTAATTTAACTGATTTAGTTGGTATATGCGCTCTTGTATTTAATTGCTCTTTAGAAATAGTTCCTTTCGCATTGGTAGTTTTCCAAAAGTTTTGTTGAGCAAATAAGTTTGTGCTAAATGCAAGACAAAAAAGTAAATATTTAGATATAGATTTTTCCATTTTTATTTAGTTTTTACTAAAATTTTCTTCACTGATTTAGGTACAATCATCATCAATAAATTTGAAGAGTCTTGTATTTGATTAATTCCTTTTATAGGTGTTAAATGTAAATTATAAATCTTTTCATTACCAGTAATAGATTCAATATTATATGAATTAATATGTTTGTGAGGAATCAAAATTATTTGATTTTGTTCATAATCGATAACGAAACGAGGTAATGATTTCTTGTAATCTTTTGGTAACGTAGCATACATGTTATTTAATTCAGTTTCATTTTTGAAGAAATGTGTTCCTGATAATTCATATTGCGCAGAAAAAGTTGTGAGCAATTGATAATTTTCTTTTGGAATTTTCTGATACACTTTTTGACCAACACAGCTTATAAAAGTAAGTAGGATGATTATAAATGAAACGAATGTTTTCATAATTTAGGTTTTGATAAATTTAAAGATTATATTAATCAATGAACAAAAAAAGCCTCACAATTTGTGAGGCTTGTATATTTTCTTATCAAAATTACTTCGCTGGTTGAGCTGGTAATTGATTTTGACTTGCTCCGTTTGCAGCAGGTTGCGTTGGTAAATTATTAGCCGGTGCCGTAACATTTGGCTTAATTGGTTTTATCGCATTTGGATTTTCATGCGAAGCACTTGCTCCAATAATCAATACGATTACAGCGATAAATAATCCCCAAGTTGTGTTGTCTAAGAATTTATTCGTTCTTTGAACTCCAAACATTTGGCTTCCTCCGCCACCTCCAAAAGTAGAAGATAATCCTCCTCCTTTAGGGTTTTGAGATAATACGATTAGTACTAATAATACACATAAAATCATGATAATAATCATGAAAAACTGAAATAGTCCCATTTTATTATTTAGAGTTTTTTAAATTTTCAATTTCTTTAATTCGATTTGCAAATAAACTATTTTTTTCTGGATATTTCAAAATTAATATCTTATAAGCTTTAATTGCCTTATCATATTTTTTTTGCTCAGTATAAATCTGAGCCAAAGTTTCGGTCATCAAATCCGAATATTCTTCCGTATTCTGAACGAAATTTGAAGGTGTGCTGACTGGTGTAATATCCGTTTTTTTCATCGGAACGATTTTCGGATTTTTTTCCAAAAAGTCATCAATCAACTTATATTTTATTTCTCTTTCTGCAGTTTCTTGCTCTTCCTCAATCTCTTGTTGAGTTTTTGATTGAGAAGGAACTTTCTTCAACCAATCCGAAAAAGAGAACGTCGAATCATCCGAATTATTTTCAATGATTTCTACTTTTTCTTCAATCGTTTCAGGTTCAGATTCTTCAATTACCTCCGCATTTTCAGACAATCCTTCTATAATTTCTTCTTCCTGATTATCTTCAATTGTTTCAATTACCTGCTGAGGTTCAGATTCAATAATTTCAATTCCAGAAGTTTGTTGAACAGCATTTTCGATATCATTCTCAGAAGTTAAATTTTCTTCTTTCGAATTATTTTCTACCACAACTTTATTCGTGATTTTAGCAACTTCGTTCAATTCTTCATCCGAAATAATATCAACAACATGATCCGTTCTCAATTCAGATTCTTCTGTATCATTTTCGATCATTCCGTCTACAATATCTCCATTGATTTCTTCTGAATTAGTTTCAGAAATAACTTCAATTTCTTGGTTTAATTCTTCTTCTATTATCTCATCAATAACTTCAATTGTTTCGTTATTGTTTTCGATGATTTCAGAAGTAGAATTTTCTAAAATAGGTTCAGAAATAATTTTGTTTTCAGCTAATTCTTCCACTTTTTCTTCTACCATTTCAGGAGAAATAGTTTCAGTTTTTGTTTGAATTTCTTTCTGAATTGTTTCCGAATTGATGTAATGATACAAATCGACACGATTGCTGCTGTGAATTGAAGTTTTGTTCAAATAATCCTCAAAAGAAGGATGATTTTCCTTTTTTAAACCATAAAGTAACAAAGCGCGCAATGTGTAGAAATACGGGTATTTTTCTACCTCTTTTTTAAGAAGTGGAATGTCCGATTTCTCGACTTCGTACGGATGTGCTACTAAATATTCAATTCTGGTCATTGCTCAAATATAAGGTTATTTTTTTACCAATCCATCGCAATAGACGCAAAAACTTGGTCGCGAATATCATCAATAATTAAAGGAACAATTGACGATTCTACAGCGCTTAACATCGCATTTCCGTCATATAATTGGAAAGCAGAAAATGTTCTGTCATAACTTTTTGATTCGTCTTTATTGTTGATATATCGAACTTTTACATAAATTGTCAAACGGTTTTTTGCTGCAATATCATTCGATTGAATTGCTTCTGGAACAACATCGTATCCCGTAATTTCACCTTCGATAATTAAGTCAGAATTTTCGTTTGAGTTTAACTTCAACTTCGTTCTACTTCTAAAAATATCTTGAATGGCAATCGTTAAATCTTGACTCAAAGTAGGATTTTGTTGAGGTGCGTAATTCGGGAAAGTTGCCACATAAATTGTGTTCCAATCTGGTTGAATTGCAGCTCCCGAAAGTGAATATTTTATACATCCTGTTAAACTAAAAATAGCAAAAATACTAAGGATGAATAGTTTTATTTTGTTCATATTACAAATGATATTGTTTGATTTTTCGGTACAATGTTCGCTCAGAAATTCCCAATTCGTCAGCCGCCATTTTACGTTTTCCTTTGTGTTTTTCCAACGCCAATTTTATCATTTCCTTTTCATTATCTTGCAACGAAAGAGATTCTGGTTCTTCGATTGGACTTACATCATATACATCGTTCGAATAATCGTATTGCGATTGTTGATAATTTGGTGTAATTGGAGCAGATTTCGTTGGAACCAAATTATATTGACTTGGCACAAAATCTTCTTCTGGTTCGTTTTGATCTTGATAAACGCGCTGAATCAATTCTTGTGTATTGCCATTAAAATCTTCAACATCTTTGTGTTTGATTAAATCTAATGTTAAAGCACGTAAATCGTTCAAATCTTTTTTCATGTCCAATAAAACTTTGAACAATAATTCACGTTCCATAAAATCAGAAGAACTTCCATCTTTCGATTTATTTGTTACCGTCAACATTGTTGAATTATTGGGTAATAATTCCATGATTTTTTCTAACGAAATCACACGGTCTTTTTCCACAACAGAAACTTGTTCAGCAAAATTTCTTAATTGACGCACATTTCCCGGCCAAGGATAATTCGCAATATAATTTTGGGCTTCTGGAGAAAGCTCAATATGCGGCATTCTGTATTTATTTGCAAAATCTGAAGCAAATTTTCGGAACAATAAATTAATATCTTCCTTACGCTCGCGCAAAGCAGGAATATCAATTTGAACTGTATTTAATCGATAATATAAATCTTCACGAAATTTACCTTTTTCAACAGCTTCTTTCAATTTTACATTCGTTGCAGCAACAACACGAACATTTGTTTTTTGAAGTTCCGAAGAACCAACTTTCATAAATTCACCCGACTCTAAAATACGCAATAAACGCACTTGTGTAGCTAAAGGCAATTCACCAACTTCATCTAAGAAAATAGTTCCACCATCTGCTACTTCAAAATAACCTTTACGTGTTTGTGTAGCGCCTGTAAAAGCACCTTTTTCGTGTCCAAATAATTCAGAATCGATTGTTCCTTCTGGAATCGCACCACAGTTCACTGCAATATAATTGTTGTGTTTGCGTGCAGATTGATTGTGAATAATTTTCGGAATAAATTCTTTACCTACACCACTTTCTCCGATAACAAGAACAGAAATGTCTGTAGGTGCAACCTGAATCGCCTTTTCTAAAGCACGATTCAAGGCTATATTATTTCCAATGATTCCAAAACGTTGTTTGATAGTTTGTAAAGAATCCATTTTTTTATTTTTTAGGTTTTTGAAAAATGATCTATCAAATTTCAATTATTGTCTTATTAAAACCGTCATTTCGAGTAAAATTTTTTAGAGTTTGTATCGAAAATAAGGTTTTAAACTATTAAAATTCTATTCTCGATACAATTTTTAATCATTTCATTTATAAAAATCAATCGAATTGACGAATTTTATTTTTAGTATACAATTGACGGATTGATTGTTTATCCTTCTATCATTTCACCAATCAAAGTAGCCGTTGTACAGCTATTTGCTTTTACGTTTACAAAATCTCCTATTTTAGTTCCTTCTACTTTAGGGAAAACTAAAACCGCGTTTTGTGTATTACGTCCGTACCAGAAATTTTCGTCACGTTTAGAGTTTCCTTCAATCAAAACTTCATGAGTTTTTCCAACATAACTATTCATACGCTCTGCAGAGTGTTTTTGTTGCATTTCGATGATTTCTTGTAAACGACGTTTTTTATCTTCTGGTAAAACATCATCAGGCATTTTTTTGTGCGCTGGCGTTCCTGGACGCTCAGAATAAGCGAACATATAACCGAAATCATATTTCACATATTCCATTAACGATAATGTATCTTGATGTTCTTCTTCTGTTTCGCCACAGAAACCTGCAATCATATCGTGAGATAAAGCACAATCTGGAACGATACGACGAATTTTATCAATTAATTCGAAATATTCTTCACGAGTATGTTGACGATTCATACGTGCTAAGACAGTGGTAGAACCCGATTGAACAGGTAAGTGAATGTATTTACAAATATTTTTGTGTTTCGCCATCATTTGCAATACGCCTTCTTCCATATCTTGTGGATTAGAAGTTGAAAAACGTAAACGAATGTTAGGAAACTGCGTAGCAACCATGTCTAATAATTGAGCAAAATCTACAGCAGTCGCTTTCTGAATATCAGTTGCATTTTTGAAATCTTTTTTTGGTCCTCCACCATACCATAAATATGAATCGACATTTTGACCTAAAAGTGTAATTTCTTTGTAACCAGATTCTGCTAATTCTTTACACTCATTCAAGATAGAATGTGGATCACGAGAACGCTCACGACCACGCGTAAAAGGAACAACACAGAATGTACACATGTTATCACAGCCACGAGTAATCGTAACAAAGGCTGTAACGCCATTTCCACCTAAACGAACAGGAG
Organism: Empedobacter sp. UBA3475; assembly: GCF_002378465.1. Classification (NCBI taxonomy): domain Bacteria; kingdom Pseudomonadati; phylum Bacteroidota; class Flavobacteriia; order Flavobacteriales; family Weeksellaceae; genus Empedobacter; species Empedobacter sp. UBA3475. The sequence continues at coordinate 45,745 of NZ_DFRA01000040.1, forward strand.
AAATTTCGGCATATGTTTCTTCTTTTGATAATTGTACGTTTACCGCATCACGACCATCTTCTACATCGTTGATTAAGTTTGGTAAATCGCGGTAAGCATCTGGTCCTACAACGATATCTACTAAATGTTCTTCTTCTAAGAATTTATGTTTCAAACGTTCCGCCATACAACCTAAAACGCCAATTTTAAGACTTGGATTTTGTTTTTTGATTGCGTTTAAAGTTCCTAAACGTTTACGAACTGTTTGTTCCGCTTTTTCACGAATAGAACAAGTGTTTAAAAGAATTAAATCTGCTTCGTCAACTTTTTGAGTGGTTTGATAACCTTCGTTATTTAGAATAGATGCAACAATTTCACTATCCGAGAAATTCATTTGACATCCGTAACTTTCTAAGAATAATTTCTTTGTTGCATTACGAGTAGGAGCAGTCATCAAAGCCTCTCCTTGTCTTGCTTCATCTATATGTTTTTCTTCTGTATGCATTCTAAAATGGATATTTTATCGTGCAAAAATAATAAATCTATGTGACATATTGGCAGTAAAATTTTCTTTTGCATTTTATTAACATTTTGTAGATTTGAGGAAATCTAAAAAAATATAAAACTATGGATGATAGAATTAGACAAAGAATAGAAGAAATTAAACAACGAGGAGTAAATATAAACGTTGGCGATATTTTTTCAAAATCATGGGAAATTTTTTCAGGAATCGCTTTATATGCAATTCTTGCAATTGTAATAACATTCGCAATTAGTTTCATGATTAATTTCTTCTTAGGATTAATCATTTCAGCACCAACTATGGTTATTAATGATCCATCTGATTTAAATGAAGTGTTTGCAGAAGCATCATCTCCTTTAGCGTGGGTGAGTAATATTGTTAGTATTGTAGTTGCAGCAGCTTTAGCACCGATTACAGTAAGTATTTTGACAATGGCTAAAAAATTTAATAAACATCAAAATCCTGATTTTTCAGATTTGTTTGTTCATTATAAAGATGGAAAATTTGGTGTGATTTTTACAACATATTTAGCTGTTCAATTTTTAGGATTCATAGGTATTTTATTATGTATTGTACCTGGATTTATTTTCTATGTTACATCAATACTAGCAATTCCTTTTGTATTGTTTACAAGTTTTACTACAACGGAAGCTATAAAATCAAGTGTAAGTATTTTATTTAAAAACTTCGGATCAGCATTTGTTTTTTGTTTGGCTTGTTTTGGAGTTGCAATTTTAGGCGTACTTGCTTGTGGAGTTGGATTATTAGTAGCAATGCCTCTAATTTATATTGCTACATATGTTTTATATGAAACAGTTATAGGAACAGAAGACAATGAACAATCAGAAATAGACCAAATAGGAACAGATATTTACAAGGATAATCCTTACATGAAATAGACAAAATTATGAAGCAGTTGAAAATCATTTTTGGCTGCTTCATTTTTTTGTTATTAATTTTGCAGAAATTTTTTAAGAAAACAATATGTCTAAAAATCTCGTTATTGTTGAGTCCCCAGCAAAAGCTAAAACCATTCAAGGTTTTTTAGGTGATGATTTTATCGTGGAATCAAGTTTTGGTCACGTGGTCGATTTACCAAAGAAAGGAATGGGAATCGAAATCGAGAATCATTATAAGCCAATATACGAAGTAACACCTGATAAAAAGGAGGTTGTAAGTAAACTGAAAAAATTGTCTTCGAAAGCCCAAACAATTTGGTTAGCATCCGATGAGGACCGCGAAGGAGAAGCAATTTCTTGGCATTTGTATCACGTTCTTGGATTAGAAAAGAAAGATACAAAACGTATTGTTTTTAATGAAATTACAAAAAAAGCGATTCAACGTGCGGTAGAAAATCCACGTCAAATTGATGAGAATTTGGTTGATGCACAACAAGCTCGTCGTGTTTTGGACAGATTAGTTGGTTTCGAAATGTCGCCAATTTTATGGAAAAAAATCAAACCAGGCTTATCTGCAGGTCGTGTTCAATCAGTTTCTGTTCGATTAATTGTTGAACGTGAAAAAGAAATTCAAAATTTTGTTCCAGTTTCGTCATATAAATTCATTGCAATTTTCGAAACAAATGAGGGAAGAACATTAAAAGCAGTTTTAACAAAAGAATTTTCTACGTTAAAAGAAGCCGAAGATTTCTTAGAAACATGTGTTGGAGCAGATTTTAAAGTAAATGATTTACAAAAGAAACCAGCAAAGCGTACACCTTCAGCACCATTTACAACATCAACTTTGCAACAAGAAGCATCTCGTAAATTAGGTTTTTCAGTTTCAAGAACGATGCGTGTCGCACAACAATTATACGAATCTGGACATATCACATATATGAGAACAGATAGTGTGAATTTGTCTGATGATGCATTAACAGCAGTAAAAGCTGAGATAGAATCTGCTTACGGAAACAAATATGTTGAGATAAGAAAATATAAAAACAAAAATTCATCTGCACAAGAAGCGCACGAAGCGATTCGTCCAACGCATTTCGAAAATCATTCAATAAATGCAGACGATTCTATGCGAAAATTGTACGAATTAATTTGGAAACGTACAGTTGCTTCTCAAATGGCAAATGCAGAATTGGAACGAACTATTATTGATATTGATAACAACAAAAACAACTTTATTTTCCAAGCGAAAGGAGAAGTAATTGTGTTTGATGGTTTCTTAAAAGTATATCAAGAATCGTTTGACGACGAAGATGCTGATGATGATAAAGTATTATTACCAAGTGTAAAAGTAAATGAGCAATTGAAAGCAGATGAAATAAACGGTACTGAACGTTTTTCTCGTCCTTCGGCTCGTTATACAGAAGCATCTTTGGTAAAAAAATTAGAAGAATTAGGAATAGGTCGTCCATCAACTTATGCACCAACGATTTCTACAATCCAGAATAGAGGCTATGTGGAAGTTGGGGAATTGGATGGTCAAGAACGAAAATATAATACCTTAACGCTAATCGATAATCAAATCAAAAAAGTTCAACAAAAAGAAATTTTTGGAGCTGATCGTCGCAAATTAATGCCAACTGATATCGGAATTGTGGTAAATGATTTCTTGGTTGATTATTTTACGAATGTGATGGATTACGATTTTACAGCGCGTGTCGAAAATAGTTTTGATGATATTGCGGAAGGTAAATTGAATTGGACAAAAATGATTGATGAATTTTATACGAAATTTCATCATGTTGTAGAAGATGTTCAAGAAAATGCTGATCGTGCAACTGGAGAACGCGAATTAGGAATTGATCCTGTATCGGGTAAAAAAGTGCATGCACGTATTGGACGTTTTGGGCCAATGATTCAGATTGGTGAAGCAGAAGATGAAGAAAAACCTCGCTTTGCAAGTCTTCAAAAACATCAATCTATTCATAATATTACCTTAGAAGAGGCAATGAAATTGTTCGAATTACCAAAAACTTTAGGTGAGTATAAAGCGCACGAAGTAGAAGTGAATATTGGACGTTTTGGACCTTATGTGAAATTTGATGATAAATATATTTCGATTCCGAAAGAGGAAGATCCAATGGATTTATCATTTGATCGTGCAGTAGAATTAATCGAAGAAAAATTAAAAGCTGATGCACCGATTGCACAATACGAAGGGTATGATGTAACAAAAGGAAAAGGACGTTTTGGACCATTTATCAAATGGAATGAATGGTTTATTAATGTTCCGAAAAAATACGATTTCGATCATTTATCTCAAGCTGATATTATCGAATTGATTGAAGATAAAAAACGTAAAGAATCTGAACGTGTTGTTCGCGAATGGTCAGAACAGGAAATTCGATTAGAGAAAGCGCGTTGGGGACGTTATAATTTGATTCAAGGAAAAATAAAAGTTGAGTTATCGAAAGAGACGAATCCAGAAGCGTTGACTTTGGCTGAGGTTGAAAAATTAATAGAAGCTGCGAAACCTAAAAAGAAAGCAGTGACTAAAAAAGCGCCCGCAAAAAAGACAACTGCGAAGAAAACGACAACTAAAAAAACAACGACTAAAAAGTAATAATGTACAACGACTTTTTAAAACCCGTTTCTGAAGAATTACAAGATTTTGCTAAATCTTGTAATTCTTTTGCGTTAGGACAAGCTATAAAATTTCGCGAAGATGTTATCGAAAGCGATGAAAAATCGAACGATAAAATTGCGATTATTGGTGTGACAGAATCTCGTTCGAAACAAAAAGATTTGATCGAAGATGTAGATTTTAGCCTTGTTCGTACACAATTGTACGAATTGCAAATGGGAAATTGGTCGATAGATTTGTACGATTTTGGCGATGTTGTTTATTATGATGATAAAGCCGAAACCGAAAAAGTTTTTAGAGAAGTTACCAACGGATTAATTCGTGATGGATATGTTGTTGTTATTTTGGGTGGAAACCCAAGTTTAGGTTATCAACAATATCGTGCTTATGACGAAATTGTTGATAAAGTTTATTACTTAACAATCGATCATAAATTACGATTAGGAAAAGATGAAGCACAAACAACAGAAAATAATTATTTAACAAAAATTATTTCGAATGAGCCTTTCAATTTATTGGATTATACGAATATCGGTTTTCAAACGTATTTTGTTGCTCAAGAAAAATTAGATTTGTTAGATCAGTTAAATTTTGATGCTGTTCGTTTGGGTGTGATTTCTGAAAATGTAAAAGAAATAGAACCTTATTCGAGAGATGCAAATGCGGCTTTGCTTAATTTATCGAGTTTACAAGGTTCGGATTTCTCTTCTTCAAAAAATATGACGCCAAATGGATTTACTTCACGAGAAATTTGTGCGTTAACAAGATATTTAGGTTTCAGCAATAAATTGACTTCACTTTACGTTTGTGATTATATCGAAAATTATAAAAAATTAGATCATCTATTAATTTCGCAGATGATTTGGTATTTTATTGATGGAAAAAATCACCGTCCAGAGATAAAAAGTTTTGAGGATACACAATATTTTGAGAAAATTTTTGTTCCTACAGAAGGATACAATTATATTTTTTACCGAAATATATTAACCAATCAATTGTGGATAGAAGTTGATAACACTGTTGATGGAGAGCGAAAATTTGAAATTATTCCGTGTTCAGAAAAAGATTATGAGCAAGCCTTGAATGGAGAAATACCGAATAGGTGGTGGAAATATTTCAAAAAATTTTATTAAAAAATAAAGAACAATTTTAAAAATCAATTAATAAATTGCCTTAATTTGTAGCCTTATTAATTGAGAACTAAAAGTATAAAACCTGTATAAAAATAAATCTATAACAGAATGAATAGAATTTTGGTAAGTGCATTGTTGCTATCTCTTTCTTTATCATCATGTAAAATGTTGAAGAACAGAGGGAGTAGTGATAGAAATGATGGACAAATAGTTTCGAAAACATCTTCGGCTTGGACGCCAGTTCGTCCAAAAGGAATGGTTCCGATTCCGAGTGGATCGTTTGTTTTAGGACAAACCGATTACGATTTTACAAAAACAAATGATGCTCCAGTAAAAACGGTTACTGTTACAGGTTTCTTTATGGATGATACAGAGATTACAAACTCTGAGTATCAGTATTTTGTAAATTATGTAAAAGATTCTATCGCTCGTACTGCTTTGGCAAACAAGGCAGAAACTTTAGGTTTTGACCCTATGAATCCAAATAATGGAGCAGGAGGTATTGGTGATTATGCATATATTTCTGGTTCACAAGATGGACAAGGGACGCCATATGATGAATATATTAAAAACAGTAATACAGGTCGTGATGGTCAATCTTTAGATGGTAAGAAATTAAATTGGAAACAGCGTTTGGAGTGGGATAAATACAAATATCCAGATGTAGATTATGCTGAGGTTATGGAAGGATTATATTATCCTCCAGAAGAGCGTATGAATGGAGAAAGACGTATTGATACGCGTAAATTAAACTATTCTTATGTGACAGTTGATCAAACTGCTGCAGCAAAAAAACGTGGTACTTTCCGTGTAGATTTTCGTAAAGAATTTAGTTTAAACATTTATCCTGATACAACAGTTTGGGTAAGAGATTTCAACTATTCGTACAATGATCCAATGCACCAAGACTATTTTTGGCATAAAGCTTATGCAAATTATCCTGTTGTAGGTGTTAACTGGAATCAAGCAACAGCTTTTTGTGATTTCCGCACAAGATATCATAACACAGCATTGAATAATAAAAAGAAAAGAGGAAGTCAAGTAAAAGTTATTAGTTACCGTTTACCAACAGAAATTGAGTGGGAATACGCAGCGAAAGGTGGTTTAGAAAATGCACCTTATCCTTGGGGAGGTCCTTATTTAACAGATGATAGAGGTTGTTATCTAGCGAACTTCAAACCAAAACGTGGAGATTATTTAGAAATCAACGATGGCAAGAAAACTGGTTACATGTATACGGCTCCTATAAAAACATTCCGTGCGAATGGATATGGTCTTTATGACATGGCTGGTAACGTAGCTGAATGGACAAGTTCTCCGTATAACAGATCATCTTATACAATGTCTTCATCACTTAATCCGTCAATTACAATGTCTGGAGAAGTAAATAGAAGTGTAAGAGGAGGATCTTGGAAAGATGTTGGATATTTATTAATGACTTCAGCAAGAGATTGGGAACACAAAGATTCTGCAAGAAGTTTCATCGGATTCCGTACAGTTCAATCTTTCCCAGAAGGATCAAAAGTAAATTTTAGAAAAACCAAATAACCTAATTAATAAAACAATTTAATAAAAAGCACTCTTATGGCAGTACAAGCTTCAAAACAAGAACGTCTTACAAATTTTTTGTATAATTTCTTTGCCGCAGTAGTAATTATCGGGGCATTATGTAAAATTACACATACGAATATAGGACCAATATCAGCCAATTTAATCTTAACAGTAGGTTTAGTAGCTGAAGCAATCGTCTTCTTATATTCAGCATTCTTCGATAAACCAGAAGGAAGCTACGAATGGGAAAAAGCTTATCCAGAATTATTAAGTGGAGAGCCAGTACAAAGAAAAACTGCTGCTGTTGCAACTGCAGGAAACAATTTAACTGCAGAATTAGACAAAGTATTAGCAGATGCTAAATTAGACAAAGAAGTTTTCGAAAGATTACGTGGTTCTTTAGACAAATTTGGTTCAGCTGTTAACGAATTAAACACAACAACATCTGCTGTCGCTTCAACAGAACAATATAGTAACGAAATTGCAAAAGCATCAACAAACATCAGCCAATTAAACGCTGTATATGCTGAGCAAATCGTAAATAGCCAAAAACAAGTAGAATTAAATAAACAATTTATCGAAGAAATGCAAAAATCTTCAGGTAGTTCAGAGCAATTCTTGAAAGAAATGCAAGAGCTTTCTGCTAACATTAATGCATTAAACAAAGTATACGGAGGTATGCTTTCTGCAATGAAAAACAACTAATCATTGTACGATAAATTAAACTAATTATTCATTAATTCTATAAATTATTATGGCAGGAGGTGGTAGACTAACCGGACGTCAGAAGATGATCAACCTGATGTATCTCGTGTTCATTGCAATGATGGCTTTGAACGTGGATCGTGAGGTGTTGAGATCTTTCGAAACGATAAATACTTCTTTAGAGTCAACAACGACTTTAACGAAAACAAATAACGATACCTTCTATGGTCAAATTGATCTAAAAGCGAAGGATGATCCAACTTATGCAAAAACTCAAGCTGAGGCTGCAGAAGTTAAAAAGCAAACAAATGATTTTGTTGCTTATATCGATGGATTGAAAAAAGAATTAGCTGGTGCTGATTTTATTTCTGGATCAGAAGATACAGATTACAATGCATTGTCTAATACAGAGCCTGTTGTATCTTTATTCTTTAAAGGAAAAGGAGGTGACAAAGGAAATGAGAAAGCACAAGAGTTTACAAACAAAATTGATGGTTTCAGAAATTTCTTAATGACTTTTGCAAAACAAAGTCCTGATGCTAAAAATGCGGAAGCTCGTATCAACGAATTTTTTGGAACAACTCCAAAATCGAAGAAACAAAGTTGGATGCAAGAAAAATTCTATGATCAACCAATGGTTGCTTCTTTAACGAATTTATCGAAAATGCAAATGGATGCTCGTACAGAAGAAGGTAACTTAGTGAGAGCATTATTATCTGGTAAATTAGAAGAAAAAATCGAATTGGATGCTTTCCAAGGTTTATTCTTATCTCCAGGTGTTGTTAAAGTCGGAGATGAAGCTGTTCTTAATGTAGTTTTAGGAGCTTACGATAATTCAATCAAAGGTTCTGTTTCTACAAGTGTTGGTTCTGCTACTGTTGTTGATGGTAAAGCATCTATTAAGCTGAATACATCTGCAGTTGGTATGCATCAATTAACAGGTAACATTACATACGTATCGAATGGAAAAACGAAAACGGTAGCCATAGCACCTTCAACTTATCAAGTTGTTGCACAAACATTAGATAAAAAAGCTGCTGAGATTATTGAAAAAGATCCAACAGGAGGTTCTATTGTTGCAGATAATTTACGTGTAGTTTATCGTGGAGTATCTAATCCAATTTCAGCAACAATTAACGGTGCAAACGGACCTGTTAGTTTAAGTGCTTCTTCTGGAAGTCCTTCTGGAGCGGGAGCTAACAAATGGAATTATACGCCTGGAGGAGGAAACGAAGTGGTGTTTACGGCATCTGCAAGAGCAAGTTCTGGTAAAACATTATCAGTTCGTGAAACATTCCGTATCAAACCAGTTCCACCAGCACGTGGTGTTATTTTTGGAAATACAAGTCCAGCTATTCCAGATAATGGAATTGCAGCGCAAACAATTCGTGTAGATTGGCCAGATTTCTTATTCCCAATTTCAGGTGAAGTAACATCTTTCAATGTTAAAGTTCCTGGTCAGGCAACGGCTCGTGTTTCTGGAAATAAAATGTCAGGAGCAGCTGGAGTTATTTCGAAAGCGAAAAAAGGTGATATTATTGGTGTTTTCGATATTAAATATCGTACAAATTCAGGAGCAACTGGAGAAGCATCATCTATCGCAATTCAAGTACAATAATTTAAAAAGTAAAAATTTAAAATATGAAGTATCTTTTGTTTGGTTTAATGAGTTTTTTCTCAACTCTTACAATGGCGCAAAATGTTCTTAACGCTGTTTCGCCAGAACAGTTAAGAAAAGACCGCGAAAATAAAACAAGAGTTGATGAAGCTGGAGATACAGTAAGTACGGCTCAAGATCCTATGAAATATGGTTTTATCGAAGATAAAGATGTTTTATGGTCGAAAGTTGTATGGGAAGTAATTGATTTGAATGAGCGTCTAAATCAACCTTATTATAGATCTGGTGATGAGTTAGTGCAAAATTCTAAATCATTATACGATGTATTGGTTGACGGAGTTCGTAGCAAAAAGATTAGAGAAGTTTACGATGATGAGTACTTTCAAACTAAAATGAGTTATGAGCAAATTATGGCTCGTAATGAGAAGAAAGATACACAGCAGTATTACTACGATATGAAAGCTGCTGGAGAAACTCCTGACGAAGCTGCTATTTTTAATTATAAAATTAAATCTGACGATATCAAAATGGTAAAAACGAAAGGTCTTTGGTATATCGACCGTCGTTTAGGAGAATTAAAATATCGTTTGTTAGGTTTAGCAATTATGGGGCCTGATGCGCAATCGTTAGGAACAGAATTTGCTGACGGAGCTTACGTAGATTTATTTTGGATTTGGTATCCTGATGCTCGTAATGTTTTGGTGAATGCAACAGTATTTAATCCAAGTAATTCAAATTCGGCAATTACATACGATGAGATGTTAAATGCACGCAGATTTAGTTCTGTTATTTATAAAGCTCAAACAATGTATGGAACGAAAATGATTGATGATTACATTCCAAATGATGCGAAAGGTCAATTAGAAGAACATCACAAAATTAGAAATTCTATCATTCAGTCAGAAGCTGATATGTGGAATTACTAATCAGAATACAATACAAAAAATCCAGTCATTTGACTGGATTTTTTGTTATAACTTTAGTTCAAATTAAATAAAAACCATGAAAAATATTTTATTATTATCATTATTTATAATATCAATTAATAGTTTTGGACAACAAAAAGTTTTAAGGAACTCTATTAAAAAAATAACAACAAAATTAGATGAAAGCTCAGATGGAAAAACTTTAAAAGAGTTTGTAGAGAGCATTTACATTAATTCATTAAATACTTTTGAAGGAGAGAAACTATTGATAAACACTGATGAACTTAGTGTACAAGTGAAAAGAAACTCAGGTAAATTTGAATCGATGAAATTGAAAGATTTGAATGATATTTCTGTAGATCAACTAAAATCTTTTGAGTATAAAAAAGATAAAACAATCGAAGCTCTTTACGGAAGAAGAGGCGAATTATTTGGAATGGTTATGATAGAATTAAAATAGAAAAAATCCAGTCATCGACTGGATTTTCTTGTTTATGTATTTATAAGAATTTAACTTTCTAAAATCTAAAATCTAAAATCTAAAATCTAAAATCTAAAATCTAAAATCTAAAATCTAATTCACATCTCCTTTTTCAATTCCTTCCTCTATTTTTTCTTCAACTTCTATCTTCTCTTCATGGTCCAATTTCATTTCTCCCGAATCATCATCACTACGTAAAACAACTTGAATACTGATAGGAAAATGATCCGAACCAATATTTGGCTCTCGTATCATATCAATTAATCGAAACTGCGAACTCAAAAAATAATGATCCAAAGGCCAACGTAAGAACCAATGATGCGCATGAAAAGTATTGAACATTCCACGACCACGACGAGGATCTAAAAGTTGCGAAGTTTTCAAAAATAAACGTGTTGTTCTGCTCCACGCAACATCATTCAAATCTCCAAAAACAATGCACGCTTTTCTATATTCTTTCGCTTGTTTTCCTATAATCAAAATCTCAGCATCGCGTTCAGCACTTTCTTCATTTTCTTGCGGAACTGGCGGAGTTGGATGTAAACCATACAAACGCACAATTTGATTATTATATTCGATATCAGCAATAATTGAAGGGATTTCTGTGCTGATTAAATAATTAATTTCTTGGTATTTTATAGGTAATTTAGAGTAAAACAATAATCCATAAGTGTTTTCTAACGGAACTTCTATTTTGTACTCAAAATCGTTTGTAGCTTCTTTTATTTGTTCCATCCATTCGTTGTTTGTTTCCAATAAAAAAACGATATCAGGATTTCTTTTCTTAATTAATTCAACCAAATTTTGATATTTCGTATTGTCTTGCAAAACATTATAAACAAGTAAATCAAGCGGTTTTTCATTTGGTTTTAAGGATACTTGTTCAATCATTTTTTTACCAAAAGGTGAATAAGGAATAATGACCCAAAGCAAATAAATCGCAGTAAAAATCAAACAAATAAATAAACTTATTGTGACTGAAGTTTTAGGTACAAAAATGAATAAAATACAAGTTGCAATTACCAAAGCAAATTTTTGAAATCGCGGATAATCAAAAACTCTAACCGTCCAATGTGTATGCTTGATGAAAGGAATAATGACGGAAAGGATAATGAGGCAAGAAATTATGGTATAGAATATTTGCATAAAATGGTTGATTTTAAGAATAAAGATAAGTAAAACCGAAACATTATTTACCTTTGTAAGCAAATTTTAGAAATTGAAAAAAGTAGAATATATCATCGTTGGTCAAGGTGTTGCAGGGAGTTGTATGGCGATGAAATTGTTGAAGGAAAAGAAATCTTTTGTGGTGATTGATAATCATTTTCACAAAGCATCGGCGATTGCTGCTGGAATTTTTAATCCTGTAGTGCTAAAACGATTTTCAATTGTTTGGAATGCAACAAAACAAATCGAAAGATTGCGCGAAGTTTTTGGTGATTTTGAACAATTATTAAACAAAAAATATATCTACAATTTTCCTGTTTATAGAATTTTTAATGACGAACAAGAGAAAAAAACGTGGCTGAAAAAAGCGATAACTCATCCAGATTTGATAGATTATTTAGCAACAGATACAGAACAATTGAATGATTTTTCTTCAATCAATTCTCCGATTGGTTCCGGCGAAGTTTTGCATACTGGTCGTGTTGATTTGACAAATCTTTTGGCTGATTTTAAAGATTATTTAGTCGAAAATGATTTGTTCCTTGATGAGACTTTTGATTTCGAAGAATTAAAATTAGATGATAATCAAACGAGCTATAAAAATATAGAAGCAACTAAAATAATTTTTGCTGAAGGTTATAATATTTTGAGCAATCCATATTTCAAAAATTTACCTGTAATTGGTGTAAAAGGCGAAGTTTTAAAGATAAAAACTGAAGCCAATTTACCCGAAGCTGTGGTAAAAGGAAAAGAATTTTTGATGCCTTTAGAAAATAATCAATATTTTGTTGGCGCAACTTACGATCGCGATCATGTGAATTATGAAAATACTGAAGAAGCTAAAAAATATTTGGTTGAAGGTGTTCAGAATTTTTTCACAGATGATTTTGAAGTAGTGGAGCAACATGCGTCAATTCGTTCAACAGTTGTCGATCGTCGTCCGATTATTGGAGCGCATCCAACGCATCAACAATTGATTTGTTTGAATGGAATGGGAACGCGTGGAACAATGTTAGCGCCTGTGATGGTGGATGATTTGTACGAATTTTTAGAGAATAATCAACCGATTGATAAAGAAGCGGACATTGCACGTTTCTATGATCGATTTTAAACCAATTTCGAATGAAAAACTTTAACATAAAAATATTCGCAATTCAACTTGTAGCAAGCGTTTTGTTATTCTTAGGAATTCAACAATTTTACGTTTTGGCTGAATTAGATTTGATTGAATTAGTTCATTCAATGGGAAAAGATAATTTTGCTTTTTTGGTCAGAAAAAGTGATGAATTCGGAATCAGCGAAAAACTAAAACATTTAGCTACAATGAAAACTATTTTGAGTTTTGTAGGTATTGTTTTGGCATATATTTTATGTTCAGTGATAAACCACAAACGCAATTACGATTGGAAAATAGCTGTAACGATAGTTGTATTGTGCTTTTTAGTTTTTCAATTCAGATTAATTAATCTTCCAATTAATTTTATTGCAACCAAAAATCTTGCATTGGCTTATTTTGTTCCAGCAACTTTTTCGATTTTAATTAGTTTTGCGTTGTATTTTTTGAGTTATCGTTTAAAACCTTAAAAAAATCAATACAAAATTCTGCAATTAGCATTAATATTTTTGGCTTCTTCTACAAAAGTTAAAGCTAATTGTTCATCGTTGATATCAATTATTATTGAATGTCCATCTAACAATTTGTCAACATTACTTTTAGCAACTTTTAATGATAGTTTTAGTAAGTCAATTTGTAATTGTGTTAAAGCGATTTTTTGAAATCCTTCATTCCAACTTTCAATTATTATCTTCATAAATGATTTTAAATATTATTAAAAATAGAAATGAATACTTGTTTTAAGTTCTAATGCTTTATGAAATATATTGATAATATTTTTACATTCAGGAAATGTATTATTTAATTGATTATAAGTATTTTCAATTAAAATTAAATTATTAATTTTTTCGTCTTCATAATCATCAATCATTGAATTACAGGTTTGATTAATTAAATCAAAAAGACCTTTCTTCCATAAAATATTAAATTCTGATTCATTTAACCTAATTTCGATTAATTCGTTTGGAGAAGCTGTATCATAATCTAATTTTAATTCAGCTTCTTTATTAATAGGAACAATAATAATTTTACCCATAATCTTTAATTAAAAGACGATTGTTATTTTTAAAACACTTTCGCAATATAGTACTTATAGTTTTGAGATAAGTTTTCATCTAACAAAAAACATTGTATTTTTGCAAAATGTTATTAGTACAAAATTTAGGAGTTTATTTTGCGGGTAGATATTTATTCGAAAACGTTTCGTTCCGCATCAACAAAGGAAACCGTGTTGGTTTGGTAGGGAAAAATGGAGCAGGGAAATCTACTTTGCTTAAAATTTTAGCCAAAAGTCAGCAATCTTCAGAAGGTGAAGTTGTTTACGAAGGCGACGTTACAATCGGATATTTATCGCAAGATATTGATTTTGTACAAGGAAGAACTGTTTGGCAAGAAGCGGATTCTGCTTTTGAGCAATTGGTTGAAATTCAGGAACGTATTGATTTTGTAAACAAAGAATTAGCTGAAAGAACAGATTACGAATCTGATGAATACGGAAAATTAATTGAAGATATTTCGCATTTAACGGAACGTTTCGGACTTTTAGGTGGTTACACAAAAGATGCTGAAATCGAGCAAATTTTAATTGGTTTAGGATTCAAAAATTCAGATTTTCACCGTTCAACAGAAGAATTTTCTGGAGGTTGGAGAATGCGAATTGAATTAGCAAAACTATTGTTGCAAAAACATGATGTAATGCTTTTAGATGAGCCTACCAACCACTTGGATATCGATTCGATTGTTTGGTTAGAAGATTTCTTGAAAGATTATCCTGGTGCTGTTGTGTTGGTTTCGCACGACCGTCAATTTTTGGATAATGTAACCAATCGTACCATCGAAATTGCGAATCGTCATATCTCAGATTTCAAGGCGAATTATACGCGTTATTTGGAATTGCGTGAAGATCGTCGTGAGAAATTAGAGCAAGCGCAGAAAAATCAGGAACAAATGATTAAGCACACGGAAGATTTGATTTCCAAATTCCGTGCAAAAGCGAACAAAGCTTCGATGGCGCAATCATTAATCAAAAAATTAGATAAAATAGAACGCATCGAAATTGAAAATGATGATGTGACGAAGATGAATATCCGTTTTGTGGACGCTGTTCAGCCAGGTAAAATTATTTTCGAGTTAGATGACGTAGGAGTTGCTTTTGGCGATCATCAAGTTTTTGATCATGTTTCGTTTTATGTAAATCGTGGAGAAAAAGTAGCCTTTGTTGGTCAAAATGGTCAAGGAAAAACGACTTTATCGCGTGCGATTATCAACGAACAAGAACATTCAGGTAAAATAAAACATGGACATAATGTAGAAATTGGATATTTTGCCCAAAATCAAGCACATGTTTTGAATGATAAATTAACGGTTTTAGAAGAAGCGGAAAATTCTGCAACAGAAGAAACACGTAAACATGTTCGCGACTATTTAGGAGCATTTATGTTTGGTGGCGAAGCGGTAGAGAAAAAAGTTTCAGTTCTTTCGGGAGGTGAGCGAAATCGTTTAGCGTTGTGTAAATTATTGTTGCGTCCATTCAATGTATTAATCATGGATGAGCCGACCAATCACTTGGATATTGTATCAAAAGAATTATTGAAAAAAGCGTTGCAAAAATATTCAGGAACATTAATTTTAGTTTCTCACGACCGTGAATTTTTAGAAGGTTTAGTAGATAAAGTTTTCGATTTCCGTAATGGTCAAGTGAAAGAATATCTTTCTGGAATTGATGATTATTTAGCACAAATTAAAGCGGGAAGTTTCCGTGAAGTGGAGAAAGGAAATAGTTTGGCTGCACCAAAAGAAGAGAAGCCGATTGAGGTTAAAATAGAACAAGCGAAACGAGTTTTATCTTTTGAGGAAGAAAAAGAGCAAAAACGCCTTAAAAATAGATTGTCAAGAATCGAAACGGAGATTTCTGATTTAGAAACGAAGATTGCGGATTTAGAAAATAAATTGCATTCAGGTTCGCAAACGCAACAAGAATTGGACAAATACTCGAATCTGAAAAATGATTTAGATAAAAAAATGTTAGAGTGGGAGGAGGTTTCTGAACAAATTATCTAACGAAAGAAATAGAATAAAAAGTGCTACAATTTGTAGCACTTTTTTTGTACATTATATTTTTAGAATAAGACAAAATGCATAAACAATCTTTTGCTGCAATTATATCAGAACAACCAAAAACATTAATTCTTGGCTCTTTACCTGGTGATTTATCGTTAGAAGTCAATCAATATTATGGGCATCCACGTAATCGATTTTGGAAAATGATATTTGAGATTTTTGAGACAGAATTTTCAGAAGATTATGAAGTGAGAAAACAACTTATTTTACAAAATAAATTAGCTCTTTGGGATGTTGCGCATTCTGCTGATAGAAAAGGAAGCATGGATGTGGATATGAAAAATGTTTCGCCAAATCTGATTGATGAATTGTTGAATGAACATCCTACAATCGAGAAAATAATTTTCAATGGAAAGAAAGCGGAACAATTATTTTGGAAATATTTTGATGAAAAAACATCCATAGAGTATATTTCTTTGCCAAGTACAAGTCCAGCAAATGCTCAATTTTCTTACGAACGATTGATTGAAATCTGGAAAAATGCAATTATTTAAGATGAATTTTTCATGTTCAAAATAATTTAATCCAAGAAAAGTAAAATTATTTTAGTGCTTAAAAATATTATGATGAGAAACTTAGCTTTTGATGTAAAATAATTATGAAAAAAATGTTTCCTAAAAGTTTTGTAATTCAAAAAGCTGTTCTATATTTGCACTCACAATCGCGGGAATAGCTCAATTGGTAGAGCGTCAGCCTTCCAAGCTGAATGTTGCGAGTTCGAGTCTCGTTTCCCGCTCAACTTCTTTCTTAGAAGTGGATGCCTTGGTGGTGGAATTGGTAGACACGCAGGACTTAAAATCCTGTGTCCATTAGGACGTGCGGGTTCAAGTCCCGCCTGAGGTACAACAAAGCTCAAGAATTTATTTTCTTGGGCTTTTTTTATTGTCTATATTTTTCATAAAATAGGTAAACAAAAAAAACCACCTAAATAACTTTAGATGGTTTTTGAAATTATAAGTTGTAATAAATTACTTATTCATAGAGATTAAAAACTCTTCGTTAGAGCGCGTATGTTTGATACGATCGTGTAAGAATTCCATCGCTTCTACAGGATTCATATCCGATAAATGGTTGCGAAGAACCCACATTAATTGTTGTGTTTTGTCGTCTAATAACAAATCATCTTTACGCGTAGAAGAACTTACCAAATCAATCGCAGGGAAAATACGTTTATTCGAAATCTTACGATCCAATTGTAATTCCATGTTTCCTGTTCCTTTAAATTCCTCGAAAATAACTTCATCCATCTTAGAACCTGTATCAATCAAAGCAGTTGCAATAATTGTTAAAGAACCTCCATTTTCGATGTTACGAGCCGCTCCAAAGAAACGTTTTGGTTTGTGTAATGCATTTGCATCAACACCACCAGATAATACTTTACCAGAAGCTGGAGAAACAGTATTGTAAGCACGTGCCAAACGTGTAATAGAATCTAAAAGAATCACCACATCATGTCCACATTCTACCATACGTTTTGCTTTCTCTAAAACGATATTCGCAACTTTTACATGGCGATTTGCTTCTTCATCAAACGTCGACGCAATAACCTCTCCGTTTACCGAACGCTTCATATCTGTTACCTCTTCCGGACGCTCATCGATTAATAAAACAATCAAATAAACTTCTGGATGATTTTGTGCAATTCCATTCGCAATATCTTTCAATAACGTTGTTTTACCCGTTTTTGGTGGCGCTACAATCATTCCACGTTGACCCTTACCTATTGGTGTAAATAAGTCAATCACGCGATTTGATAAAGATTTAGAATTACTTAAATTGAATTTCTCGTTAGGGAAAAGAGGAGTTAAATGCTCAAAAGCGATACGATCACGTACATAATCTGGCGTACGACCGTTGATTTCTTTGATTTTGATTAAAGGAAAATATTTTTCACCTTCTTTTGGAGGACGAACTTCTCCTGTAATTGTATCTCCCGTTTTTAATCCAAATAATCTAATTTGAGATTGCGAAACATACACATCATCAGGTGAAGACAAATAATTAAAATCTGATGAACGTAAAAAACCATAATTATTATCTGGTAAAATCTCTAAAACACCTTCAGTTTCAATAATTCCATCAAATTCATAATTCGCAGCGCGATATTTATTTTTTTGATTTTGATTGTTGTGGTGATTATTTTGTTGAGATTGATCGTTTTGATTACGATTATCAGATTGATTATTTTTCTTCTGATTCTGATTATTTTGGTTATTCTTTTTCAGATCTTGGCTTTTGTTCGCACGTTCCTGAAATTTATTAACGCGAGGATTATTTTCTTCCTTTTTTTCTGTTTCGGTAGAAGTATTTTCAACTTTTTCAGTTTTTACTTCTTCTGCAACAGCCTCTTTTTGTTGAACTTCTCCTTCCGAATTTTGAACTCGTTTGCGTTTCGGTTTCTTATCTTCTGTAGGTAGATTTTCAGCTTTATCTTTTTTAGCAGGTTTTGTTTCAGCTTTTTCTTCAACCTTTGGTTGGCTGTTGATAAAACCTAAAACTGCGTCTAACAATTCGCCTTTTTTTAATTTCTTATACCCATCGATTTTCAGTTGCTCTGCAACTTGTTGTAAATCTGGTAATTTGAATGATTTTAATTCTTCGATATCAAACATAATCCTATAATGAAGGTATTAATGTGTTTATATTTTTTTTATTCAATAAAGTAATTGGGAATCATAACAATAGAATTGTTATAAAGCGTATAAATTTGAGATTTATTAATGCAATAGTACGAATAATTATAAAAACTCAAAAAGTTTTTTTACATTTGTATTCGAAATTTAAGAAATGATTCAAAGAAAGCAAAGTATATATTTATTCTTAAGTGGAATAATTTCGAGTATATTCGCCATGAATTTTGATAAGCTGTTTGATATTCCATTAAATTGGTTACAAAATCCGGAGAAAGGAGATTACATTTTTTCGTTAGCCTTTTTCTCATCAGCTTTAATTTCATTTTTAACCATTATGTTTTTCAAAAAACGTAAGTTACAGATTAGCTTAGGATGGTTAAACATTATTTTGAATGTTTTATTAATTGGTTCTTTTGTATATTGTCTATTAACATTACCTGGAGAAGGAAATTCTGAGAAAGGTATTTGGGCATTAGTTCCTTTAGCTTCGATTGTGCTTCTGTCAATTGCCAATCGTTTGATTAAGAAGGATGATGATCTTGTAAAATCAGTAGACCGTTTCAGATAGACCAAAAACTTTTTATATTATGAGTGTCTAAAAGCAGTTTCAAGCAATTGAAACTGCTTTTTTCGTTTAAATAAGTTTATTCGAATGTTAAATAAAAATTAATTTTACACTGATGTTTTGAAAATCTAAACTAAAATAAAGGGGTATTGAATTTATTTGTAATGAAATTATAATTTAACCCCTAAAAAAATAGGGGTGTTTTTATTTTATGTTTAATTTTTATTTATTTTTGCATCATAAAACAACACAAAGTAATTTTCTTATGACATCATTTCGTTTTGAAGCACTAAAAGCCGCAAGCAATCGCAAACCGGTAGCTGTTCCTGAATTAGGGAAAAAATCAGAAATTTTTGGAAGCAATGTTTTCAATGACAAAGCAATGCGTCAACATTTAACTTCAGAAGCTTATAAAGCCGTTCGTTCTGCAATGGATTATGGTACTAAAATCGACCGTAAAATGGCAGATTTTGTTGCTTTAGGAATGAAAGAATGGGCGATGAGCAAAGGTGTAACACATTATACACACTGGTTTCAGCCATTAACAGGAACAACAGCAGAAAAACATGATGCTTTTTTCGAAACTTCATTTGATGGAGCAGATCCTGTAGAAAAATTTAGTGGATCATTATTAGTTCAACAAGAGCCAGATGCATCTTCTTTTCCAAATGGAGGAATTCGTAATACATTCGAAGCACGTGGATATACAGCTTGGGATCCAACCTCACCAGCATTTATTTTTGGAACAACTTTATGCATTCCGACAGTATTTGTTTCGTACACAGGAGAAGCTCTAGATAATAAAACACCTTTGTTAAGAGCGCTTTTATCAATTGATGAAGCAGCTACAGAAGTAGCGAAGTTCTTCGATAAAAATGTGAAGAAAGTAACTCCGACTTTAGGTTGGGAACAAGAATATTTTTTAATTGATGATGCTTTAGCGGCTTCTCGTCCAGATATTTTACAAACTGGTAGAACGTTGTTAGGACATGTTTCTGCAAAAGGTCAACAATTAGAAGATCATTATTTTGGTTCGATTCCTACGCGTGTTTTAAATTATATGCGCGATTTAGAAAACGAATGTATGTTGTTGGGAATTCCTGTAAAAACTCGTCACAACGAAGTAGCACCTAATCAATTTGAGTTAGCGCCAATTTTCGAGGAAACGAATTTAGCAGTTGACCACAACTCATTGTTAATGGATGTGATGCAAAAAGTTGGTGAGCGTCATCATTTTAAAGTATTATTCCACGAAAAACCATTCAAAGGAGTTAACGGATCTGGAAAACACAATAACTGGTCGTTAGCAACAGATACTGGAGTTAATTTATTAGCGCCAGGAAAAACACCAAACAGCAATTTACAGTTTTTAACGTTCTTTATTAATACCATCAAAGCAGTTTCAATTTATGAGGAATTGTTACGTGCTTCTATCGCTTCTGCTTCTAATGACCACCGTTTAGGAGCGAATGAAGCGCCACCAGCAATTATTTCGATCTTTATTGGTCAACAATTGACAAAAGTATTGGAAGAATTAGAAGGTGTTTCGACAGGGAAATTATCTCCTGAAGAAAAAACTGATTTAAAATTAAACGTTGTTGGAAAAATTCCAGATGTTTTATTAGACAATACAGATAGAAACAGAACTTCTCCATTTGCTTTTACAGGAAATAAATTCGAGTTCCGTGCTGTAGGATCGACTGCAAACTGTGCAAATGCAATGACAACGTTGAATGCAATTGTAGCAAAACAATTGATCGATTTCAAAAAAGAAGTTGATGCGTTGATTGAAACAGGTTTGAAAAAAGATGAAGCAATTTTCAATGTTTTACGTGAATATATTAAAGAAACAAAGAATATATTATTCGAAGGTGACGGATACAGCAAAGAATGGGAAGAAGAAGCGGCTCGTAGAGGATTGTCAAATCACAAAACAACTCCATCAGCTTTAAAAGCAAAAGTTTCTCAAAAATCGTTGGATTTATTCTCGGAGCTTAATGTAATGAACAACACAGAAGTTGAAGCGCGTTACGAAATCGAATTAGAAGATTACATCAAGAAAATTCAGATTGAAGGTCGTGTTTTAGGTGATATTGTTAGGAATCATATTATTCCGACAGCTTTTAAATATCAAAACATATTAATCAAAAACATTAAAGGATTCAAAGATATTTTTGGAAATGATTATGAACAATATGCAGGCGAGCAATTAATTATTTTGAAGAAAATTTCGATGCATGTAAACGAATTAAACGCAAAATTGCACTTAATGATGGATGCGCGTAAAGAAGCAAATGTGGTTGAATCTTTAGAAGAGAAAGCATATGCTTATTGTGATAAAGTAAAACCATATTATGATGAAATTCGTTACCATGCCGATAAGTTAGAATTAATGGTTGACAACGAATACTGGGTCTTAACAAAATACAGAGAATTATTATTTACGAGATAATATTTTCAACAATAAATCACAAAACCGATGAGAAATCATCGGTTTTTTTTATTCAAATTTTCTGAATCCCTTGAGTTATTGTATCTTTGCAATCCAATAAAAGTATATGGCAGATTTAGGTCTATTAGATAAATTAAGAGCAATCAAACAACGTTTCGATGAGGTAGCAGATTTAATCATCCAACCAGATATCGTAACAGATCAAGCTCGTTATGCGAAATTAAACAAAGAATATTCTGATTTGAAAGACTTTGTTGAAATGCAAAAACAATACGAAAACTTAATCAATGTAATTGAGGAAGCAGACGAAATTATTCAAGATGGTTCTGATGCAGAAATGGTTGAGTTAGCTAAAATAGAAAAAGACGAAGCAATCAATGCGATTCCACCTTTAGAGGAAGAAATCAAAATGATGTTGATTCCAAAAGATCCAGAAGATGAGAAAAACATCATTGTCGAGTTACGTTCTGGTACAGGAGGAGATGAAGCAGCGATTTTCGTAGAAGATATTTACCGCATGTATTCGATGTATTTCAAAGAAAAAGGATGGAAACACGAAGTATTAAATACTTCTGAAGCATCTGGAAAAGGATACAAAGAGTTGGTGATGCAAGTAGAAGGAAATGCAGTGTATGGAACGATGAAATACGAATCGGGTGTTCACCGTGTACAACGTGTTCCTGAAACAGAATCGCAAGGGCGTGTGCATACATCGGCGATTACGGTTGCGGTTTTACCAGAAGCAGAGGAAGTTGATGTAGTGATTAATCCAGCAGATTTGGAGTATCAAACAGCTCGTTCGTCTGGTGCGGGAGGACAAAATGTAAATAAAGTTGAAACAAAAGTTCAATTAACGCACAAACCTTCTGGAATTGTAATTGTTTGTCAAGAAGCGCGTTCTCAACACAAGAACCGTGAAAAAGCGTTACAATTATTACGTACAAAATTGTATGAAATCGAGTTCGAGAAAAAACATTCAGAACGTTCTGCTCAACGTAAATCGTTAGTTTCGACTGGTGACCGTTCGGCTAAAATTCGTACATACAACTATCCGCAAGGACGTGTAACAGATCACCGTATCAACAAATCAATTTATAATTTGGATAACTTTATGAATGGAGATATTCAAGAAATGATTGATGCATTGAAAATGGCAGAAAATGCAGAAAAATTAAAAGGTTCGGAAGAAGATTTCTAACATCAATTTTAAATCTTAGATCATACAAAACACTTCAAGAAATTGAGGTGTTTTTTTATATATTTATAGTATTAAGAATAAAACAAATGATGAAAACAAGAGTTAAAATTTGTTGTATTAGTAGCAAAGAAGAAGCACAACAAGCGATAAAATATGGAGCGAGTGGATTAGGTTTAGTTGGTAATATGCCAAGCGGACCAGGTATTATTGGTGATGATTTAATCAAAGATATTACACAAATTATCCCGCCAACATTAGCTTCGTTTTTATTAACAAGTGAAACAACAGCAGAAACAATTATTCAACATTATAAAAAAGTTTATACGAATACAATTCAGTTAGTTGATGAGCTGAAAAACGAAGAATATCAAATTTTGAGAAACGAATTACCTTGGGTAAAATTGGTACAAGTGATTCATGTAATTGATGAAAATTCGGTAACTGAAGCGATAGAGAAATCTCAGTTTGTAGATGCTATTTTATTAGATAGCGGAAATCCTAACTTACAAGTAAAAGAACTGGGAGGGACAGGGCGCACGCACAATTGGGCGATTAGCAAAAAAATTAGAGAAGAAATTAACATTCCTCTATTTTTGGCTGGCGGTCTTCATCCTGATAATATTCGTGAAGCGATTGATGTTGTTCAGCCTTTTGGCGTAGATATTTGTAGCGGTGTAAGAACTGATGGAAAATTAGACGAAAAGAAATTAGACGCTTTTTTTAGAGCGGTTAATGGTTAGAAAAATAAAATCCTTGTCAAAGTTTTGAATCTTGACAAGGATTTTTTTTCTAATTTTCTTTGTCGCTTGAGTCTAAAAGGAATTTGTAAACCGTTTTATCTCCATTACTAGTTATTCTTATAATATTGATAGTATCTTTTCTTTTTTTACTATGGAATTTAATATCTCCAATTCTCAAATTGTAAAATCTCATTGAATCGGATAAATCATTATGATTTAATAATTTTCTTTCATTTAATTTTTTTAAGCTCGATGATTGAATATAAATTGAATCATTTGGATTTACATTTCCTATTTTAATCTGTTTGATTAAGTACGTACAAAATACATTTAATTTTAAATCATTTTTGTCAGAAATTTCTTTATATGAGTGAGAATGTGGAGCTCCTGTAATTGCTAAAAAGCAAGAGTTTAAAGTTAAAATAATTAAAATAAAGAAAAGAAAATTGAATATTTTCATATTAGAATACTGTTTAGTCTTATTTTTTATTATAATACATCGTATTTATTAGATTATTAAAATCACCAATTATTGGAAATGCTTTGGTAATTTGATTGAGTTGGTTAATTATATCTTTAAGAAAAGTTTGGTCAAAATCAATATCAAAAGTTAGATTCGCAGAATATATACCCGATTTATCATTACACTCAATACTTGCTCTTAATTTACCAGAACCATCTCCTGAAATATCAATTTTACAATATTCTTCTAAATCAGAAAATATTACTTTTCCATCTAATTTATTATATAAAATTGCGAGCTTTTGTTTAAAATCTTCAAAAGTTATTGTTAGAATTTCAGCTGAATATTTACCTTGAAATGCTCCTCCTTTAACCTCAATATAACAATTAATCCAATTATTATCATAATCAATTTCTGAGTTATAGTTTATTAGATTTTTTGTCGAAATTCTTATAAAATTTCCTTGACTTTTTATTTCAAAAAATAGATTTTCTGTTGAGTTCATTCAGTGTAATGTTTGGAAAGCTTGTATATAACTAATTTCTTGTAAATATAATTGTTTCTAAAATTACATTCGTCTAAAACAAGTCTGTTTGTAATAAACGTAAGATTACATTCATCTAAAACAAGTCTGTTTATAATAAATGTAAGGTTACATTCATCTAAAACAAGTCTGTTTGTAATAAATGTAAGGTTACATTCATCTAAAACAAGTCTGTTTGTAATAAATGTAAGATTACATTCATCTAAAACAAGTTTGTTTGTAATATCTGTAAGGTTATATTGATTAATAATATATTGACTATATTTATAAAACATTAAAAATAAATGAATTATAAACACTTAATTAACCTGTTATGAAAATTAATTTACAAAAATTATCGACAAAAAATCTGGCGACATTAGCGCAGCGAACTATCAACTCTTCTCAAGCCGGAAATTACACCATTGTAGAGAACCACCCTTTGTTGCTGTCGCTTATTGCGAGTTATCAAAACTACGACACGGTATACACAAAGTTGACCTACAGCGGAAAAGGAAAAGAGGTGGCGATAGCGGATAAAGAGAGAGATGTTGCATTTAGTAACATGAAGGCTTTCTTGAATGGTTATCGTAAATTGACTTCTGTCGCGAACTATCAAGATGCGGAAGCTTTGTACAAAGTTTTCCAAATGTTTGGACTGGATTTAGACAGATTGAGTTATTCTGCCGAAACAGCTCAATTGAAGAAGCTTATCGAAGAATTAGAAAAGCCAGATAATACATTGCGTATTATCAACTTATCGCTTGTAGCAGCTTTTGATGATTTGAAAACAAAACATACCGATTTTGAGATATTATTTGCAGAGCAAGCAGAGGCGAACGGAGATTTGCGCCAAATTGCTAGTGCTTCTTCTTCTCGAAAAGAATTGGAACAAGTGCTGCGATCTTACCTCAATCTAATTACAGCAATGAAAGATGTACCGGATTGGTCTAATTTGTACCACGATTTGAATGAGATTGTGAAAGCAGCAAGAAATAGTGTGTTGCCTGCAAGTTGAACAAGTAAACAAACGAGCCGAAATTGTAAAAATACTAAACGTTAATTATTGAATAATAAAACCTCCACCCAAATTGCTTGGGTGGAGTTTTTTTTGAGATGATTTTTCGAAATATTTAATTAGATTTATAAATAATTAACTACATAATAATGACTAAACTATTAACACTAATTATCTTATTTGTTTTTACAAACTTATTTGCTCAAAAACAATTTACTATTTCTGGAAAACTTGATGGATTTGATGAAAATGCATTGGTCAAAATAAGTATTAATAATGCTCCTATTGATAGTGTCGTATTAGTTAAAGGGGGTTATAAATTAGAAGGAAAATTAAAAGAGGTTCCATCTTCGGTTTATATTACAGTCAAAAATGGAAAAGATTATCATTCTGCACTTCTTTTTATTGGTAATGAAAAAATTACACTAAATGCCACAAAAAAAGATTTTCCTTATGATGTAAAAACTTCTGGATCTGAGTATGACGAGATGAGGTATAAATATGCTCAGTTTGATAAAGATTATACGATAAAACGACGAGAATTTTTAACTGATATGATGTCGCTTCGTGAACAAAATAAATGGAATGATAGTTTACAAAAAGCATACTGGGGTAAAGTAGAACCTTATGGTAAAATAACTGCATTAGATAATGAATTTGCAAAGAATAGTCTTCAATTTTATCAAGATAATATAAATTCATACTATACACTTTCATTAGTTAATTCATACAAGACAGAATTGTCAAAAGAAGTTTTAATTGATTTGATGAATAAGTTAGAATCTAAATATAAAAAATCAGCCTATTACAAATCTATCATGACAGATATTAATACAGAAAAGTTAAATATTGGCGACAGTTATATAGATTTTATGGCGTATAATCAATCAAATAAAAAAGTTAATTTTTCAGATTATTTCAAAGGAAAATATGTGTTATTAGATTTTACAACTTTTTATTGTGGATTCTCTTTAGAATCTATTCCTGTTTTAGATCAAATAAAGACTAATAATCGTGATAAGTTAGAAATTGTAAGTTTCTATGTAGATAAAGAAGAAATTGGTTATAAAAACTTTCTTTTAAAACATGCAGAAGATTGGATTTCGCTTTGGGATAAAGAAGGTAGAACAGGAGGTACTTATACAAAATACAAGATTATCGGTACACCAACTTTTTATCTTTTTAATCCAGAAGGAAAACTTATTCTAGCAGATTTTGGATTAGATGAAAAGAAAATTACAGAATCAATCAAATAAAAAAAATCCATCCCAATAAATTGAGATAGATTTTACATTTATAAAAAACTGAAAATTAAAATAATTATTCTGATTAATGTCCTGCACTGATTACTTTACCTGCTCCTTTTTTGATAAAGAACAAAATAAATGGAATACAGATTAGGAAAACTACACCCAAATACAAGAAAACATCCATGTAAGTTAATACAGTTGCTTGTTTAGTAACTTGTAAATCGAGTAGGTTATAGGCTTTGTTTAATGCTTCATTTGGGGCAAAACCTTTGCTCACGAAGCTCATTTGTAAATTCTGAATATGTTTTTGTACATCAAAATCGGATGTATCAAGATGCGAAACTAAATTTGTTCGGTGTCCAACTGTCCAACGAGAAATAAATGTTGTAATAATCGCGATACCAAAAGATCCTCCTAACTGACGCATCATTCCTGTAAAGGCAGCTCCTTCACCAATTTGTTGCCCTCTCAAACTTGAAAGTGAAAGTGTGGTAACAGGTACAAATAATAATCCCAATCCAACTCCACGAACAATTAATGGCCAAAAGAAATGCTCGGAACCTGTGTCTGGTGTTAAGATTTTGTATGACCAAAAACTGTAACAGAAAAAGATAAAGAATCCTCCTGCAACCATGTATTTTGGTGGTACACCTTTTTGTAACATTGTTGCGATGATTGGCATCATGAATGCAGTCATCAACGACGAAGGAATTAATAATAAACCTGCATCAGTTGCAGTCCATCCTAAGATTGATTGTGTATAAATTGGAATAATGAATGTCGATCCATATAATCCAAATCCTAAGATGAAGGATAAAATAGTACCAACTGCTAAGTTGCTATCTTTCAGTACACGTAAATTTACAATCGGATGCTTGAAAACTAATTCTCGCCAAACAAATAAAATGAATCCGAAGAAACTTGCTATACTCAAGGTTACAATTGTCGAATCTGAGAACCAGTCGTCTTGTTGTCCGTGTTCTAATACATATTGTAACGATCCAACTGCAATGGCTAACAAAATAATTCCCAAGAAATCGACTTGACTTAGTTTTGATTTCTCTGCATATTTTGGACTACGAACAAATGATATCGTTAACAATACAGCAGTAATCCCAATCGGAATATTGATGTAAAATATATATGGCCAAGACCAATTATCAATAATATAACCTCCTAAAGGCGGACCAAGCGTAGGACCAACAATAACTCCCATTCCATAAATTGCCTGCGCTAAACCACGTTTTTCGGGTGGATAACTTTCGGTAATGATAGTTTGCGAAGTTACCAACAGTGCTCCACCACCAAGTCCTTGAATAAATCGGAACAAGATAATTTCCCACAATGTTGTTGCATTTCCACAAAGAAATGAGGCAACTGTAAAAATGATAATCGAAGCCGCAAAATAATTGCGTCGTCCAAATTGTTGCGACAACCAGCTGGTCATCGGCACTACAATTACGTTGGCAATTGCGTAAGCGGTAACCACCCACGCAATATCAGTTAAAGAGACACCCAAACTACCTTTCATGTCGTTCATTGCAACGTTAACAATTGTTGTATCAACAATCTCTAACAATGCACACATGATGGCGGTAATGGTGATGATTACACGTCTTGCACCATATTCAACTAAATTATTTTCTTCCATAATTTTTCTGAATAGGTGTTATTACTTTGCAGAAGTATTCGATTTTAAAAGAATATCAGCTTCCACGTTCATACCTGGACGAATCATTTTCAACATTTCGTCTTTTTGATCGATAAATTCGATTTTAATAGGAAGACGTTGAACTGTTTTTACGAAGTTACCCGACGCATTATCTGGAGGTAATAATGCAAATTTAGCACCAGTTGCAGGAGATAAAGATGTTACTTTCGCTTTGAATTCGTGTTTTGGATAAGCATCAACTTTGATGATGGCTTCTTGTCCAACTCTAATTTTTTCTAATTGAGTTTCTTTGTAGTTTGCCACAACCCAAATATTATTTGTTGTCACAATATTAAACAAAGATTGACCAGCTTGTACCAATTGTCCTGGTTGTAAATTAATTTTAGAAACTTGTCCATCTTCAGCCGCAATTACATACGTATAAGACAAATATAATTTTGCATTATCGATGTTTGTTTTGCTTTGACCAATTGCTGCTTCCGCAACTTTAATTTGTGCTTTTGAAGCATCAGCTTGTGCTTTCGAAGTGTTCACTTGTTTTGCTGTAGCTTGCGCTTGTTTTGCTGTAGAAGCTAATTGAGCACGAGAAACACCTAATTGTTCTTGTACAATTCGCAATTGTTTTTCTGCTGTTTCTTTTGCTGCTAAAGCTTGCTCGTATTGTTGTTTTGTGATCGATTGATTTTGGTATAATTTATTGTAACGATCAAAATCATTTTTCGTTCTCCAAACTTGTACTTTTGCTGCTTCTACATTTGCTTGAGCTGTATTAACACTTGCTTGAGCTGTTTCGATTGTAGTATTTGCTGCAACTGCACCAGCTTCTGTCACTCCAATTGCTGCACCAGCTTGAGAAACACCCGCGTGAGCAACTCCTAATTGACCTTCTGCTTGTAATAAAGCATCTTGCGATTGTTGCAATTTCAAGGCAAATTCAGATCCGTCCAAAACAACTAATGTATCACCTTTGTGAACCATTTGGTTATCTTCTACTAAAATCTTCTGAATGTATCCTGAAACTTTAGGAATAACAGGTGTTATTTTTGATTCAATTTGTGCATCATCAGTAATTTCGTGCGCTTGTCCGTGTAAATATTTATAAACTCCATATCCACCTCCAAGGATGATTAATGCTCCTAAAACGATGATAAATTTTGAATTTATTTTTTTCTTTTCTTGATTATTTTCTTCCATATCGAGAGGTGTTATTGTACGTTTTCTAATAAAATTCCTGTAGTATAGTAATATTCGTAGATCGCTAATTGTTCGTCAGCATCTCCGACAACTTGATTGATTTTTGCTTGCAATTGTTGTACATCCGCTTCTAATAAATCGTCTGTATCAGCCAATCCGTTGTCATTTTTATCTTTTACAATTCTGTAGTTTTCGTTTGCTTGTTCTACAGCTTCCTTGTAAACATTATTTTTCTTTTTTGCTAAATCATACTTTTGAAAAGCTTCGTTCATTTCAACTTTAGCTTTATCAATTGTCGTTTCTTTTTGCATCTCATTTTCTAATTTCTGAGCTTTTGCAATTTCAACTTCTGCTTTATTTTTATACAAAGAAGATAAATCATATTTCAATCCAACACCAACATTTGTTGCATTTGTAACCGAAGCAACTTTATCAATATCCATCGCAATATATCCAGCTGAAACCGCTAATTGAGGGTAATAAGCTGCTTTCGCAATTTTGATTTGACTATCAGCAATCTGATTTTTTACATCATATGATTTAACATCTGTACGATTGACGTAATCTTGAGAATTTTGATTGATGGTTTTCAAGGTTTCTACATTATCAACATGAACGATTTTACTTTCGTCTTGTCCAGTCAATAAATTCAATCGGTAATTAATGTTTTTGTATTGCGTTTCGGCTTCATCAATTGCAACTTGCACATTCGATGCTTGTAATTTTGCTCTCAACAAATCATTTCTCGCGATGATTCCGTTATCCAAAAAGTTTTGAAAATCTTTCACACGTTGATTTGCTCTCACTAAGTTTTCATTCAAAACATCGATAGAACGTTGCGTTTTGTACAATCCAAAATATAAATTAATAGCTTGCCAAACCACATTTTCTTTTGTTGCTTCGATTTGTAAGTTTGATAAATCAACCATCAATTCACTGCTTTTGATTGCATTTTTAATTTTAAATCCAGCAAAAACAGGGACAGAAGCACTTGCTTGTCCTAATAATAATTGGCTCGGTTCAACTCCCATTCCTCCACCAGAAGATTGCATCGGAAGTTTGATGTCTACATTTGTTGTCGTAAACAAATGCATGTATTGTCCACTCAACGAAATGTCTGGTAAACGATTGTTTTTCGCGCTTTGTACTTTATACTCACTTGTATTTTTAGCAGCTTCGGCAACTTTCACAGATTTGTTGTTCTGCAAACTTTGTTGAATAACTTCCTGCAAAGAAACGTTGGTTTCCTGCGCATGAGCGAAAGTAGCAACAACTAAACAAATCGGTAAGAAAATTTTATTTTTCATCGTATAGTAAAATTGCTTTTAAAGAATCTATTAAATAAGGGTAATATTCTTCGTGAATATGTTCTGTAAACTCTTCATGAGAAGATAATCCCCATTGTTTCATATATGTTTTTTCGTTCAAAATCAAATAAGATGTTCCACCAATAACTACCATTACAACAGCTTCGGCAGGAGCTTTTCTTTTAAAAACGCCTTCAGAATATCCTTCACTAATAATATTTGTGATATATTCTAAATTTTTTGTTTTTAAGTCATTGACTTTACAATCAATTTCTAAAATTGAATCTCTTTTCGAATATTCTCTTGCCATAATTCGATGAAATTCAGGTTTATCCAAAATTCTATTCAAATAAGCTTTTAGGATTGACTGTAACTTTTCAAATGGAGAAAGTGTAGAATTTTGTGAAATTGAGGCCAATGATTCATTGAAAGTTGTGATACGCCAACTAAATAAATTCTCGACCAATTTATCTTTTGATCCAAAATAATAGCTAATCATCGCAATATTAATGTTTGCTTCTTTTGCAATTTCTCGAACACTTGCAGCATCAATTCCTCGTCTTCCAAAAACTCGTTCAGCCGCGCCCAAAATTTCTATTTGCTTCTCACTTAATTTCATCTTATAAAAATTGAACGCGCAAAGTTAAACAAACGTTTAATTAATTTAAAAAAAATAAGTATTTATTTTAATGATTTTTTATAATTCATTGATTAACTTTTGTCTATGAAAGAAATTTTTCTACATCATATTTGGAAATTGAATCAATTTTCACATCAAAGCTTACAAACTTTTCATGGAGATTTCATTGAAATTGTGAAAGTTGGAAAGTTAAACCATCATGCTGGGCCAGATTTTTTGGAAGCAGAAATCATCATTGGCGATAAATTGTGGATTGGAAGTGTCGAAATGCATGTCAATTCTTCGGATTGGAATTTTCATCAACATTCGAATGATTTATCGTATCAAAATGTGATTTTGCATGTTGTATGGAATCACGATTGTGAAGTTGATATTTTGCGTCAACGTAATGTACAAACTTTGATTTTACAAGATTTTGTAAAACCGGAAATTGTTTTTAATTATCAAAATATTATTAATTCTAAGTTGGATAAAATTTATTGTGAAGAATTTTTAGATTCAATTGATTTGAAGCAATTTTCTTTTTGGTTTGAACGAATTTTAATCGAACGTTTCGAAGAAAAAACAAACGATATTGTACAAATTTTAGAACACAATAATTCCAATTGGGAAGAAACATTGTTCAAAAGTTTGGCAAAGAATTTTGGATTAAAAGTTAATGTAGAAACTTTTGAGATTTGGGCAAATTCTTTTCCGTTCAAAGTTTTGCAAAAAATACAATTTAATGCCCAAAAAGTTGAAGCCTTGTTTTTTGGACAAGCCAGTTTTTTAGAAGAAAACTATGAGAATGATTATTCTAAGCAATTAAAAAACGAATATCAATTCCTGAAAAATAAATATAAATTAGAATCAATTGAAAATAGTTTGTTTCGATTTTCGAAAATGCGACCAATTGGTTTTCCGACGATTCGTTTGGCGCAATTAGCATCGATTTATGTGAATTATCAAAGTTTGTTTTCTGAAATTATTCAGCCAAAAAATTTGAAAGAATTCTATAAAATCTTCGAAAATTTGGAATTAAATTCTTTTTGGGAAACGCATTATACATTTAAGAACGAATCAAAATTTCAACTCAAAAATCTTTCAAAAGATAAAATAAATAATTTGCTCATCAATTCTATTATTCCGATTCGTTATGCTTTTGAGCGACAAAAAGATGAGGTAGAAATTGATTTTTATTTGGATTTATTAAATGAAATGGAAGCGGAAAATAATTCGATTTTGGCCGAATTTGAACGAATTGGTTTTGAAAATAAAACCGCAAAAGATTCTCAACAATTAATTCAACTCAAAAAAAGATATTGCTCCGAAAAAAAATGTTTAAATTGCGCTATCGGACAACAAATTTTACGTTAAATGAAAGATCAAATAAGGAATTTTACTGAAACAGAATGGTTTAATGTTATCTCTCGTTTTGCAGATAAATTAGGAATTCGTGTTGCAAAATTACGTTTAATTTTCATTTATTTAACTTTTGCAACTTTCGGTTTAACATTTGTTGGTTATTTTATCATGTTATTCTTTTTTTGGGTAAAAGATTGTTTTGTTATCAAACGAAAATCGGTTTTTGATTTGTAAAAAATATTTACAAATACTTAAAACCTTTTATTAATTTTAGATTTCTTAACTTGTTAAATATTTGATGGTTATATCGTTTTCGATATCGTGAGTGTGTGATAAGGATATTATTTTCACTTCTTTTCCAACCAAGATGAAATATTTAAAAAAATCTACTTTTTACCTGAATAAATCGCAAAGATTTGGCTTGTATTTATTATTTGTTTTGATTTTGTTATTTGAGATTTTTCAACATATTTCAGTTGAAAAAGAAACATATCAATTATCAGAAGCAGATAAAGCTTTGCTAGCAAATTATCAAAAAACTCCGAAAAATTATACATTTAATTCTACTTCAAATAAACAAGTAAAAGATTCAATCAAACCCTTTAACCCAAACGAATTATCTTTAGAAGATTGGATGAATTTAGGGTTTTCGGAACGTCAAGCCGAAGTCATTTTGAAATATAAAGGAATTGTTGGCGGAGAATTTACATCGAAAGAACAGCTTAAGAAATGTTATGTTATCGATGAAGGAAAGTATAATGAATTAGCTCCTTTTGTTCTTTTACCAGAACAATCTAAATCGAGTTTTATAGATTATTCATCACCAAAAACTAAAATAGTTTACAAAAATTTCAATCCAAATGATTTGCCACAACAAGGCTGGGAAAAACTTGGTTTTTCGCCAAAACAGGCAGAAATAATCATGAAATATAAACAGATTGTTGGAGGAAAGTTTACCTCGAAAGAGCAATTGAGGAAATGTTTTGTGATTGATGATGCGAAATATGCAGAGATGAAAACGTATATTTTGTTACCAGAAAAATCAAAGGAAGATGAAAAAAATGAGAAAAAACAAAGTGGCAAAAAGATTCAATATGTAAAATTTAATCCAAATAGTTATTCTGAAAATGATTGGCAAAAAATAGGTTTTTCGTCTAAACAAGCTGCTTCAATTATGAAATATAAAAATATTTTGGGAGGTCAGTTTAAATCGAAAGAACAATTGAAAAAATGTTATATGATTTCGGATGAAAAATATGCAGAAATGGAATCTTATATTGATTTACCTGAAAATGTAATTTATAAAGCTGAGCAGCCAAAAGTTGAACAGTCAAAAAGTGAAGATAAAGTAGCAGAAAAAATAGAAATAAAAGGTAAGTTTAATCCAAATAATTTGAGTCATGAGGATTGGATAAAACTCGGTTTCACAGAGAAACAAGTAAATACGATTCTTAATTTTAAACGTTCGTTAGGTGGGAGTTTTAAAGATGCAAAAACATTGAAAAGATGTTATGCGATAAGTGAAGAAAAGTTTAGGGAAATTGAGCCTTATTTGGTTTTTGAGTGATTATTCATTCATAGGTTAGTTTTAAAAAATAAACGCGTTATAGGATTTCCTAAACGCGTTTATTGGTTTTTATAATTTCTGATTATTAGTAGTTAAACAGCTCTTCTAACGTTAATTCTTTTACTTGTCCAAGTTTTTCAACAGATGGCCAATCTAAGTTTTCTTTCTTACCAATTAAACCAACATTGAAGTTTTGACCTTTGATATGTTTTTGGAAAAATTGATCCAATTGTTCTAATGTTAATTTAGATGTTTGATCGTAAATATCTTTATTGATATCATAATTTAGACCTTTATCTTGTAATGATAACCAATAAAAGAACACATTTGCTTTTGTATAACGACTTGTAGCGATTTGCTTAAGTGCTGCTTGTTTAGAATTATTGAATTGATTTTCTGCTTTTGGCATATTATTCATTAATTCTTTCATTGCGTCAACAGCTTGTGGCAATTTGTTTGCTTGTGTTCCAATTACAGCTCTTACATAATTGTAATTATCTTTTTTATTTGCATTAATGTAATAAGAACCAGCAGAATAAGCCAATGATTTAGACTCGCGAATTTCTTGGAAAACGATAGATGACAAACCTCCACCAAAATACTCATTGAAAATTCCTGTAGATGTCAACAAAGTTGGATCATATTTAGTATCACGAGCAAAGAAATTAATTTCCGCTTGTACCATATCGTAAGGAGCAAAATATACTTTGCCATCTGTAGCTGGTTGTGGATATTCTTTTTTCTTAGGATAATCTAAATTTTTCCCGAAATTATGATTTTGTTCAATTGCTTTTTTCGTTTCCGCTTCATTATTTCCGTAATAGAAAATTTGGTGCTTGTAATTAAAGAAATCTTTGATGATTTGCGTTAATTCTTTTGGATCAATAGCTTTCAAATCAGCTTCAGAAATAATATCTCTCGAGCGATTATTTGGTCCATATTGCGCATAAGTGTTCAACAAAGAAGAAATCACGTTTTTGTTCTTTTTTGAATTTTCTCTTGATTTCAAGATTGTTTTCACATATTCTTGGTAAGATTCATTATTTGCAACGGCATCACTTAAAAGATGTTCAAATAATTTGATTCCGCTTGTTAAGTTCTTTTGTAAACCTGTGATATAAACAGAAGTTCTTTCTGTACCAGGATTAACTCCATAATCAACACCAATTTTATAAAACTCTTTTTTCAAGTTTTCTGGCGAATATTTGGACGTTCCTAAATAATTTAAGTAATTAATCGCTAAACCAAGCTTTTTGTTATTGTCTGATCCCATATCCGCGATATAGTAAACAGAGCTAATATCGTTTGTCTTGTTCTGAATCGAAGTGAATTTTGCATTCTTGATTTTACTTTCGTTCAATTCTTTTTTGAAGTCAACAAAAACTGGTTTAATCTCACTTGATTTAATCTTCATGAAATCTTTGTACCAAGTAGATTCAGCATCACGATTCAATTGAATTGGCGTAATTCCAGGATTCGAAACACGTACCAAATCCTTGTTTTCACCTTGACGTTTGTAAACAATTACATAATTATTCGTATAATTATTCTTTGCAAAGTCCATTAGTTCTTGCTTTGTTACACGACCCATATCATCGTATTGATCGACAACTTCTGCCCAAGGAACATCATTGATATATGATTTGTACAAACTTGCTGCTAAAGAACGAGTATTTTCCCAGCTTTTCATACGAGATTTTCTTAAATCATTTACAACTGCTTCTATCATCCAATCATCAAATTCCCCTTTTTTGATTTTTTCAATCTGAGCAATTAATAAATCACGTACTTCTTCTAAACTTTGTCCCTGTTTTGGAGATCCAGAAAAAGAATGCATACCATAATCTCTAAAGAAAGAAGAAGAGCTTCCTGCTCCTAATGTTTTTTGCTGTTGATTGATATTTAAGTCGATTAATCCAGCTGTAGAATTACTTAAAATATAATCAATTAATGTTACATATTTTGCATCAGAACTTTTTGCTCCGTTAAAACGGTAAGCAAACTGAACACGTTCCGAAGATGGACTAAAAACTTCGCTTGTTACAATTGTTTTAATCGGCTCTTCTTTTGCAACATATTGTGCAGGAGCTGCTTTTGTAGCATAATTTCCAAAATATTTGTCAATCATTGGAACAGCCGTATCAAAATCGAAATCACCAATCAACATCACAGCCATATTGCTCGCTACATAATATTTATCGAAATAATTATGAATTGCAACCATTGATGGATTTTTTAAATGTTCTGAAGTTCCAATAGTTGTTTGTGTTCCGTAATGCGATTTTGGAAACAATGTTTCCATCATTTTATAAAAAACTAAACGTCCATCATTGTCTTGTGAACGATTAAATTCTTCGTAAACGGCTTCTAATTCAGTATGAAAAAGACGTAAAGTTAATTCACTAAAGCGCTCAGATTCTACTGTTAACCATTTCTCTAATTCATTATTCGGAATATTATTATGATAAATTGTTTCTTCTAAAGATGTATGTGCATTAGTTCCTGATGCTCCCAAAGATGAAATTAATTTATCGTATTCGTTTGCCACAGCATATTTGGATGCTTCTTGCGAAACTTGATCAATTTTTTTATAGATTTCTACTTTTTTTGCAGGATCTTTTTCTGCTTTGTGCTGTTCGTATAAATCTGAAATTTGTTGGATCAAAGGTTTTTCAACAGCCCAATTTTGTGTTCCAATTTTAGAAGTTCCTTTAAAAACCATATGCTCTAAGTAGTGAGCCAAACCAGTATTGTCTTCTGGATCGTTGTTAGAACCTGTTTTTACAGCTATATGAGTTTGGATTCTTGGTTCGTCTTTTATTTGAGCCAAATAGATTTTCAAACCATTTTTTAGCGTATAAATTCTTGTATTCGAAGGATCATTTTCTACCATTTCGTAGGTATATCCTTTATTGTCAGTTTTTTTCACTGTTTTTAATTGTGCGTGAGTAAATACAGAACCAAAAATGATTCCGCAGATCAAAATAGATTTCCTCATGTATTAATTTTTTAAGTTGCTTAAAAGTAATACATTAAAACGAATAAGAGAAAACTATTTTCGATATAGAGTTATTTTGTTAATCTAAAACCAATCATTGTAAAGAGTAAACCAATGAGTACACTCAAAAAAATATAAATAATTGGTGTGATGTAATTTTGTTGTTGAATTAAGTTGAAATTTTCATACGAAAAACTTGAAAATGTCGTGAAACCTCCACAAAATCCAGTTATCAGTAAAAAATTGAAATAGGTATTTCCTAAACCATTTTTGATTGAATATCCATATAAAGTGCCAATCAAAAAACAACCGATAATATTTGTCAAAAACGTAGCAAATGGAAAAGGTTGTGAATAATATTTTCCGATTCCGTACGAAATTAAAAATCTTGCAACACTACCAAAAGCGCCACCTAAACCGACAAATAGTATAGATTTTAAGAGATTCATTAAATTCTATTAACAATTTTAATTAAAGCTAAAAATAGTAAAATGATGAATGAAATAATTCCTAAAAAGAATAAACCTAATCCAAAATAAGCAATTGTAATTGTTCCAATATTCCAACCGATTAAGTTGATTGAATAACCTATCAAAATCAGTACTACTGAAATCAATAAAAATTTGAAATTATTTACTTTTTCTAAATTCATCATTCCTAAAGATGTGAAGCTAAAACAAGTTCAGCTTGACATCTGTATTTTATTTTGAGTATTAAATATAAAACTATTTTCCGATAAAATTCTTCACAGCAATTGCAACTTTTGCTCCGTCCATTGCGGCAGAAATAATTCCACCAGCGTAACCAGCTCCTTCAGCGCAAGGAAATAAACCAGCAACTTGCGTATGTTCTAAGGTTTCTTCATTTCTCGGAATACGAACAGGCGAAGAAGTTCTTGATTCTGTTGCCACAATATTTGCATTTTCGGTATAGTAACCATTCATTTTTTTACCAAATGTTTGGAAACCTAATTTCAAAGATTGATGAACTTCTTTTGGTAAAACTTCGCTCAATAAACCTGATGTTAAACCTGGTAAATACGAGCAATCATTTAATGAATTGGATAATTTCCCTGAAACAAAATCAGTCATTCGTTGTGCGGGAGCTTTTAATTTACCTTCACCAACTTGCCACGCTTTTTGCTCGACCATTTGTTGAAACTTCATTCCACCCAAAGGTCCAGTAAAACCATATTTAGCAAAATCTTTTTCATCAACTGTTACAACCATTCCCGAGTTTGCAAAGAATCCGTCACGTTTAGAAGGTGACCAACCATTTACTACCAATTCTCCTTCGTCTGTAGATGCGGGCGCGATAATTCCACCGGGACACATACAAAAAGAGAAAACGCCGCGACCTGCTTCTTGAGAAACTAATGAATACGAGGCTGGCGGAAGAAATTCGTTGCGTTCTGTTCCGATTGGACAATGATATTGAGCAGAATCAATCAAACTTTGGTGATGTTCTACACGAACGCCTAATGCAAAAGGTTTTGCTTCGATTAAAACTTTCTTTTCATCTAACATTCTGAAAATATCACGAGCCGAATGTCCCGTTGCTAAGATCAAAGAAGAAGTTTTAATTTTTTTATCATGATTAATTTCAATTCCTTTGATTTGATTATTCTCGATGATAATATCCGTTAGTTTTGTATCAAACCAAACTTCACCACCACATTCGATAATTGCTTCGCGCATGTTGGCGATAATCCCAGGTAACTTATTTGTTCCGATATGTGGATGCGCTTCTTGTAAAATACGCTCTGTTGCACCGAAATGGACAAACCATTGCAATGATTTCAGAATGTTTCCACGTTTTGTAGAACGCGTATATAATTTTCCGTCCGAATAAGTTCCAGCGCCACCTTCGCCATAACAATAGTTTGATTCAGGATTTACTTTTCCTTCTTTATTCATTGCTGCTAAATCACGACGACGATCACGAACATTTTTACCACGCTCGATGATAATTGGTTTTAGACCTTGTTCTATTAATTCTAACGCAGCAAATAATCCAGCAGGACCAGCACCAGCAATATAAACTTCGTGTTTGTTTTCTACATTTTGAAGATTTGGATGAAACTCGAAAGCATCAGAGAATTCTTCATTTACAAAAACATTGACTTGTAATTGGGAAATAATATTTCGGCTTCGTGCATCTAAAGAGCGACGAATAATTTGGTAAGCATTGATATTCTCTGGTTTTGTTTTAACAGCAGATGCTAAACGTTGTTTCAGAAGTTTCTCGTTTGCAGCTTCTGTAGGAGATATGCGTATTGTTACATTTTGAGGCATATTTATTGACTAAAAATTAGACTGCAAAAGTACATCAAACCATTTGAAATATTCGTTTTTAAACAAAAAAAGCTGTCTCATAAGACAGCTTTTCATTATTATATAAATTAAGATTATAATCCTAATTTTTTCAACGTTTGTTTTTGAACACCGTTTTTATGAACTAAAATATTTGTTGTTTTGTACTGAACAAAAGCTTTTGTTACATAAAGATATCCTTCGTAATCGTTAGTTAAACCCCAAGAGTTTTTCACGATGTAGTAATCTTTTCCGTTTTGATCTTTTGCAATACCAACAATGTGCATTCCGTGGTCATCAGTCGTTTGGTAATCATCAAAAGCAGCCTGACGCATATCTTCTGTAATTACTTTTTCTGGTTTTGGACCTTTGAACATATCTGCTTTTTGTTGCGCATTCATATCTGCAAAATCAACTTCTGGTACATACGCTACACCATTTTTCCAGCTAAATCCTTTTTCAGAAACGTCTGTTGCCCAAGCAACTGTAAATCCGTTTTTCAAAGCATAATCAATGTTATCAGTCATCTCTGTCATCGGAACATTGTAGAAAGATTCGTACGCCCAGTTATCAGGAATCGCTAATACAAACGGTTTGTAATAGTCGTGATCTTTAAAAGATGTAATCGCAACATAATCGTTTGGATTAATTCCTACCACTTGATCAGCAAATGTACGTGGTGTGTATTTTTTTCCGTTGTATGTGAATTCTTTTGGATATTCTCCTAAATAGCTATCCAAAACAGCTGTATAGGCTTTCTCCCACTTTGGAGTTAATTTACCATTTGGATTTGCAACAACCGCTTTCAAAACTCCTTCTTGAATTGCAGCCATTTCACCAAATTGATTTGTTTTTGTTCCGTAATTCAAACCTGTGTAAGTTTCAGTTGGAACAGCTCCGTATTTTTTGATTGTATTCAAAACATCATAGAAAGAACCTCCGTCACCTAAAGTTGTTGCACCGTGCATGCGAACATATTGTTTTCCTTTCTCAACATATGTATTTCTCGCATTGAAAATTGGAGACAATTGAATAGGTTGTTTTCCCATTCTTAACATTTCTGATTCGAAGAAAGAATTTCCTGAATATGACCAACAAGTTCCTGATGAACCTTGGTTTTCTACTGGAGTTTTAGCTAAATTGATAACGTCAGTAAATTTGAAAGCTTCTTTACTATTTTCACTAACATTTTTGTTCAAAGAATTAACTAAATTGTCTTGTGCAGACACCAATTGAGCTGAAGCTAAAAATAAAGCTGAAGCTAAAACTGGATATAAAATTTTACGCATTTTTAAATTTATTTTGTGTGAGTATTTTATAAGTAGCTAATTTCACGAAAATGTTAACAATAAACCTATAAAAATTTAAAGTTTTTTTAATAAAAATTCTTAGTATTCATTCACACAGTACGTTTGGTAAATTAAAACAGACTTGTTTGTGATAAAAGTTTCTTTACGGACATTACAAACAGATATGATTTAAATAAATGTAGGTTACAGATAAATAAACTTTGTAATGTTTTTTTAAAACTGGCTTAATATCCCAAAGTGGATTTTAGATTCTTTAAAATCGAATGAAGTTTCGTCTGTTTTACCAACTGCATAACTCAAATTGAAAATTCCCATTTTAGTTAAAAAAGAAATTCCAGTTCCTAAACTTAACAAAGACGTATTCAGATTTGCGCGTTTGTTATCTATAAAACCATAATCGGCGAAAAGTCCAATATAGAATGCTTCGCTTGGAACAAAACGATAATCTGCACTCAAAAATCCGTACATATTTGTTGTAATACTTTCTTCGTTAAAACCTCTAAAACTTCCGAAACCACCAATTCTGTACAATTCGTTTTCGGAGAAATCATCGTCTTTCGTGAGCAAACCTCTAAATTCTGCACCAGCTTTTAAGAAATGTTTTTTGGACAATTCGAATAAACGAAATGTTTTTAGACCAACTTCAATTTGATTGACGGTTTTATTTTCCAAATCTTCTGTCCACGAAAAATTCTTTTCCTTTTTACGAATCGAATTTACCACAACATTCAACATAGATTTTCCTTCCATCAAACGAAAAGGATGTTTCAGGAAATAGTGATAACTCAAACCAAAACCAATTTTCGAATAATCGTCGTAGCTCGATTTTAGATAGGAATCATCTTCCAACAAAAAGTTAGACGATTGTATAATTCCGCTTACACCAATATTCGAGTTGAGGTTGAGTTGATAAAATAATCGCTCCGAAAAATCTAAATTCACAAAAACAGAATCTTGTTTGAAAAGCTTGAAATTCGTTTCCGAACCAATCGCAGATTTGAACAAATAAGGTACTTTAACACCAATATTCAACGACGTATTTTTATTTGCTGTTCCAATCCAATTTAACCTGATTTCTTCCAAACTATTGAACACG
Source organism: Empedobacter sp. UBA3475 (assembly GCF_002378465.1). Lineage (NCBI taxonomy): Bacteria > Pseudomonadati > Bacteroidota > Flavobacteriia > Flavobacteriales > Weeksellaceae > Empedobacter > Empedobacter sp. UBA3475. Next base: position 87,884 of record NZ_DFRA01000040.1, read on the forward strand.
TTGTTCAACGAAAGTTGTACATTTCCGTTCAATCTAAAATCGCCGTTATCATCTGTTCCAAAACCTAAAACACCATCAAAATAATTTGAATTTACTTTGCGAGGATACAAATATAAAATCGTAGAATCAGGCTTAAATAAAGTTTGTGGTAATTGCGCTTCTGCAATATAATTGGTTTGTTGCATTAATGTCGAAATTGTTGCCAACTTCTGTTCATTGTATACTTCGCCAGTTTTTATATTGAGTCCATGACGCAAATAACCTTTGGATAATTTTTCGTAACCAACCAATTTTACACCATCTATTGTTCGCAGATTTCCTTTGTCTAAAACCAATTCAATTTTCTGTTCATTTTGTTCAAAACCATTTGGAACAAGTTTTATTTGCGCAAACGGATAACCTTGATTAGTGTTGGTTGTTGCTATTTTATTTAGAATAGAATCTAAATTATTTGTTGGGAAATAATTATTTTTATTTTCGAACAATTCATTGTTTTTCACCCAAATTGTTTGGTACAATTTTCCTTTATTTAGATAAACTTTTTCATTTTTTATCGAATCAATCGTCAAAGTATAATAACCTGTTTTTTGAAGCGAATCTAAAGATGAATCAAGATTTTTGCTTTCGAAATCTTTTGTATACGATTTTGTATCATCATTATATCGTAAAAAATGATATGTTTTTTCTTGTCCAAAAAGTAAAATAGTTTGGATCAAAAAGAAGAATATGTAGCCTAAAAATCGCATTGTTGCTTATAATAACGTATAAAATAGATGTTAAGTATTTGTTTTACTGATATCTATTAGTGTTCATGTGGAAATTAAAAATTATTTTTGACTTCAAATTTAAGATGAATGTTGAAATTATTTAAAATTACTGGATATTTAGAAGCTATTTCTGCGATAGTTTTGTTTTTTATCGCAATGCCAATGAAATATATTTGGGAAGATCCGACATGGGTAACATACGCAGGACGCGTACACGGAGGATTGTTTATAGCTTATATTATATTGGTTTATTTATTGAAAGAAAAATACAATTGGTCTTGGAAAATTTTTATGATCTTTTTTATCGCAGCAGTTATTCCTGGAGGAACAATTTGGGCAGAAAAAAGATTAATCGAAGGCAAAAAATATAAACAAATGTTGGCTGAAGAAGCGAAATAAGACAACGATTAGATAAAAAAGTAAAACCTTAAACGTGATTGTTTGAGGTTTTTTTATGTTTTAGGAATCAAATTTTTCTAAATAAAAAAAGCCGAAGATTAATCTTCGGCTTTTACAGAGCGGGAAACGAGACTCGAACTCGCAACATTCAGCTTGGAAGGCTGACGCTCTACCAATTGAGCTATTCCCGCGTAAATTTTCAAATCAAATTAAAAAGTACCTCAGGCGGGACTTGAACCCGCACGTCCTAATGGACACAGGATTTTAAGTCCTGCGTGTCTACCAATTCCACCACCAAGGCAAAATTTGATTTTTGAATTTAATATTTCAAAGAGCGGGAAACGAGACTCGAACTCGCAACATTCAGCTTGGAAGGCTGACGCTCTACCAATTGAGCTATTCCCGCGTTGTGAGTGCAAATATAAGGTCATTAATATTACTTTTGCAAGTGTTTTTCGAATAAATTTTACAACTTTTTTCTAATAAATTAATTTTGAAATATTTGACTTGTTGATTTTTTTTGAGAAATTAGGGAATTGAATTATTTTATGGAGAAATTATTTATTTTTTGTGGTGTTTTTCTTCTTGTGATGAGTTGTAATTCTAAGAAAAAGTTTGAATCAGATAAATGGATTCCTTTTGAGGAAGGAGTTTACGGACAAAATTATCGTTATAAGATGTTGGATGATTTGGTTAATAATGTTTTAAAATTTGATTCATATAATTCAAATGGAACTTCAAAAAATGAGGTTTATAAATTGATTGGTAAGCCTGATGAAATTTTAGATAAAATGGAGGTTTATTTAATTCAAGAAAAAATTGGTAAAATTGATCAAAATGGAGAAATTAAACTTTATTTAACCCGTAGTGCATTTAGG
>NZ_DFRA01000064.1:0-18313 GCF_002378465.1 Empedobacter sp. UBA3475
AGTAAGTTGTTCATTGTAAATGTTTTGTAATTAAAACAATTTACTGATTTTCAATCAAATGAACAACTTTATTCTTTATTAATCAAAATGCACAACGGGTATTATTTATTAGAAAATCATGAAAATTTGAAAGATTTAAAATACTTATACAAATCTTTCTTTAAATATAAAACTCCTTTAAAATATGGAAAATTAACCCATAACTCAATAAATTGGTATAAGACTCTTATTGATAGTTATGATTCTGACAATTATGATTTAAAATATAATGAAATAGTTAATAAATTAAACAAATTTTATATAACTGCTTCTGGTAATCCAAGAAAATATATTGATAATACTATTGATTTATTTAAAGAATTATTAGACAAAGAAATTATAAATTTAGACAAGAAGACTATTTCTTAATATATTATATAAAATTCACTAAAAAAAAGCTCCCTTGCAGGAGCTTTAGTTTTTATGCAACGTTATTTATATATTCTTTTTCGAGGATACCATCTACTATTTTTTCAACCTTATCGATGTTTGCTTTTAGTAATTCGTTATCTTCTATTTGTTCTATTTCGTGGAACTGCACATGTTTGTTAAACTCTTGCAGTTTGGCGTAATAACGTTTTAATTCTGCTTTGTTGAACAAGTTTCCATTCTTTACATAAATCACATGTATTTTTGATTTGATGTATTGCGAAACTTGCAATATATCGCCTCTATTGCGTGATATATCTATCGAATAGAAAATAGATTTCAGGTATTCGCTTTTAGCTGTTGGCTCTTTTACTAACCAATCTGTTGTTTTAAGACTTGCTGCTATCGGAATAATATTCAGCACCTTATTCGGGAACAAACATGCCATTTCCCACGCTAATCCTCCGCCTAAGTCTGCACCAATAATGGCAAAAATCTCGTCTACTTCCAATTCAAATAACGTCAACCAAAACAACACCGCTACATCGCGTGCTGTAATGTGATCGCGTGGTATATAGTCGTACTTTATGGTTTGGGAAACGCCATTTCCAGGAATATCTATACAGATTACCGTATACTCATTAAGATCAATTGCTTTGTTTTTTCCCATGACCCCATCCCAATGATAGGTACAATCTGAATCTCCGTGTAAGGAATGGTTAATCAAAATGACTGGAGCTGTTCCTAATGGAAGTCCAAAAAGTTGAAATGTTACCGAAACATTGTTTAAGATTGTGTTGTCCTCTAAGGGCCAAACTGGGATCGTTAATTGTTGTAAACTTTGCATTGTTTTTAATTTTATATTGGTAATTGTTGTTTTTGTTCAAAAAAAATCCCCATCGAAACTCGACGGGGAAACCTAAAATATATTAAAAAATAAAATCTCTTTTTAGTATACATGACTTTCCCACGTCTGGATATTCCAAACCTGTTTGCGAATCGACATATATAAGCACGTAAACTTCATTTTTTAATTACTTTGTTACTCAAATGTATAAAATAATTTTCGGCAAACAATTAAATTTATCTTAATTATTTGTAAAATTTTCAAAATCTTGATTTTTAATAGCGAAGTCGTCACCCTAAACTCGTTTCATGGTCGCATCTAATTCAGAACATAAAATTTATAACCACATAGAGAGATAGGTTTAACAATGTTGATGAATAGAGATAAATTGGAAAATGAATAAATGAACTAGTATTACGATGTATCTATATGGTAGAATATAAAAAAACAAATCAAGCAATTATTCAAAACTTTATTATCGAAACAATATCCAATTTAGAATAAAATTCTAAGTGATCATTTTAAAATAAAATTATTAGAAAAGATTACTACATATTCAATTTTTTATGTAGTTTTACACCGTATTTCGAATCGTAGAAAACGATACCAACCGAGAGGAGTCTCCACGGTGGTAAAACAATACGGGAGTTCATCCAAAAACAACGAAAAATCCCCTATTATCGAAATACAATAATTGTTTTATTTTAACTATTTATTGTATGTCACAAAACATTTCTGAGCTTAATTTAGCTCCTATATCAGATGAAAAATTGGTCGATTTTATCAATCAACAATTGCCTATTAAAGTTCCTGCGCTAAAAGATCATATTATTGAAGAATTCAAGAAAAGAGGTTTGGATTATCGCCATCTATACAATGTAAAAACAGATGAATTGAATATCAAACTTCCGCTTAGTTTGATTGATGGTTGCTTGTTCGAGCGTAATATTCCCAAACCGCCTTTGGTAGGTAATTTCTACGCTGTTGTACATAGATTGAGAAACTTTTTGCAACATAGCAAAGAATTGAACGGAAAACGCCTTAAAACGTTTCATTATATCTTCGATCAACTTTATTTACCTTATGAATTGATTGATATTATTTCGGAAGATGATGTCAAAAATCTAACTGAAGATGATGTATTTATTACCTTCAAAAACTCGAAACAACATTTCCCGAACAATAAGATTATCAATAAAATTCCGAAAAATAATTTATTGATTACCGTTGACAAAGGGAATTATTACCGCGGTTTGGATAAAGTAATTTTGTCACATCAAAATACGATTATCAAAGAAGAAAACTTGAATAACGTAACTGCATAACTGAAATTGCTTTCGACAAATCTCTATATTTGTTGAAAGCAATTTTATATGACGCCAGAAAAAAGAGAATTAGTAGAGGCAAGTTTTAATCGTTCAGAAACCTTAAAATTTTATAACGCATCACTTATCGAATGCGAAACGGACTATGTTTCGATTAAGATTCCAAAACAAGAAATGATGACACGTAAACACGGAATGTTTAATGGTGCTATGATTGCTTCTTTGGTTGATGTTTCATCTGGTTATGCTGCTGTTTCTCACTATGACGACGATTGTTATGTGGTAACAGTTGAGTTAAAGGTGAATTATTTACGACCTGCTTTGGGTGATTATTTACTATCAAAAGCCTATGTGATAAAAGGCGGAAAAAAGATAAGCACCATACGCACAGAGATTTTTGTGGTTGACGAAACGACGAACAAAGAAACGCATGCTGCTACTTCTTTGGTAACTATGATGAGAATAAAATGATGCAAAATTTTCTTACCATTGATTATTTAGAACACGGAAATGAAATACAACACAATGTGTTTCATTTGTTGCGCAATCATCAAATTTTAGAAAAACTTGACACATACAAACCTATTGTAGTAGGTACAATTCCCATTGAAATCAATATTGAAAATAGTGACATTGATATTATTGGTGAAACATCTAATTTTGAAAACGCTACAAATCATTTAACCGAGAATTTTTCTCATTATTTTGAATTTAAAATCAATCAATTAATAAACAATAACGAAATTTGTTTGACTTGTAATTTTAGAATTGATACGTTTGAAATTGAGATTTATTTAGAGAATAAGATTCCAACCGAACAAAATGCCTATCGACATATGCTCATTGAGGCGAAACTACTTGAAAAATTTGACGAACCATTCAAAAACAAAATCATCGAACTTAAAAAGAATGGGTACAAAACTGAACCTGCTTTTGCAAAAGTTCTTGAGTTAAAAGGTAATCCATATCTCGCCTTATTGGAGTATGAAGTAGATTAAACAGTTTTCTTATAACGCAATTAATTAAATCAATTCAACTTGTTATTTTCTTCTTTTTTGTTGATTTAATTTTATAAAAAATCGCAGAATGAAAATAAGAGAATTACAATTGTTTACAAATGAGCTAGAAAAAACAAAATCATTTTATACAACTATTTTAGCTTTTGATTTAATTGAAGAAACCGAAAATCAGTTTAGTTTACAAGTTGGTTGGACAAGATTAACTTTTATAAAATCGAACGAAGAACATATTTATCATTTCAGTTTTTTAGTTTGTAAAAATCAATTCGAAAAGGCATTTGATTGGATACAAAATAAAACTAAAATCCTAAACACCGATGCTGATCAATACATTGCAAAGTTCGAAAATTGGAATGCACAATCTTTTTATTTCTATGATGGAGCTAGAAATCTTGCTGAGATGATTACACATTATAATTTAGCTTATGAGAACGATGCAGAATTTGATCAACATTCTATTTTAGGAATTTCTGAAATTGGCTTACCTACAACTGATATTGAGGCTACCAATCAATTATTAGAAGAGAAAACAACATCTAAATTCTGGAAAGGAGATTTTGAAAGATTTGGCACAAACGGCTCAGATGAGGGGAAAATATTATTACCAAATTATTTTATCAAAACAACTTGGTTTCCTACAACTGATACAATAACTCCTACTCCATTTACAGCTATTTTGGAAAATGAAAATTGTTATTCAAAAGTGATTTTCAATAATAATAAATTAAATATATCTAATCTTGCCATTTTATAAAAAATAAGCATTGAATAAAAAGTGATATCTTAAGGGTAAAAAAAAATGGGATTGTAACTTTGCATTCCAAATATCTAAAAATGGTAAACTTTATATTAATCGCAGTCTGTATAATCGCCGGAATGGTGTTTAAAGCAACAAAATCTATACATCCTGATGCTCATAAAGGGATCAATACGTGGATCTTATATTTGGCTTTACCAGCAGTCTCGTTTAAGTATTTACCAAAAGTAGAATGGTCGCAAGAAATGTTATTTCCTATCTTTTCTACTGTCATTATTGCCGTTGGAAGTTTGTTTTACATGAAATTCTACAGCAAAGCAAAAGGCTATTCGGAGCGTTCGAGAAGAACATTGGAATTGGCAAGCGGCTATAGCAATACATCTTTTATTGGCTTTCCTTTGATCTCAGCATTTTATGGAGAAAAATATTTAAGTATTGCGATTATTTGTGATCAAACCATGTTTTTGTGCTTATCAACCATCGGAATAGTTTCTGCATTAAAAGGAGGAAGTAATGGATCTGGAGCAATAGATTCTAAATTTATCTTGAAAAGATTATTTACTTTCCCCCCATTTTTGGGTTGTATCAGTGCATTGATTTTATCTCAATTTATCGACTTATCTCCTGCCGAACCATTCTTCGATAAATTAGCTGCAACTGTAGGTCCGTTGGCTTTATTTTCAGTTGGACTGCAATTAAAGTTTAATGGTTGGAGAAAATTATGGTCACAAATTTCGATGTCTATGGTTTACAAATTAATGATAGCGCCTGCAGTTGTAATGCTTTTAGCCATCGTAATTGGGATAAAAGGTGATGTGGCTAAAATCTCTATTTTTGAAGCTGCAATGCCTACATTAGTAACATCGAGTATTATTGCGGAACAATTTAAACTCAACACCAAACTAACCAATTTGATTATTGGAATCAGTATTATTATAGGCTTTTTTACAGCTGCTTTTTGGTATGAAATGATACAGTTGTTTATTCAGTAGATTTCTTATTATGTTTTTTTTAAAATTGTATCGAGAATTAAGATGAATTTTATCTTCTAAAACCTTATTCTCGATACAAAATTCTAAAAATAATTTCACTCGAATTAATGGTTTTATTTCAATACTTCTTTTAAAAACAATAATGTATGTTGCCACGCTCTATCTGCCATTACTTTATTGTAATCTGGTGATTCTGGATTGGTAAATGTATGTTTTGAATTTGCGTAAGTAATCATTTGCCAATCTGTTTTTCCTTCGTTCATTTCAAGTACCAAATTCGAAATATCTTCAGGTTTTACAGATTCGTCATCAGCTGGATGTTCTACTAAAACTTTTGTTTTAAGAGGAATATTTTTTCGAACAGCATCTTTTGCTAATCCACCATGAATAGAAACAACGCCCACAACAGCTAATTGCGCACGAGCAGCTTCTAATGCGCCTGTTCCTCCAAAACAATAACCAATTACAGCAATTTTACTTGGATCTGCACCAGCTTTGATTAACTCTTTCAACGCTAAATCAATTCTTTTTTGATAAGCTGCATAATCAGACTTGTATTTTCCTGCTGCTTTAGCCGCTTCCGCATTATCTTTCGGATTGTTTCCTTCTCCATAAATATCTGCAACAAACGCAATATAGCCTTCTTTTGCTAAATCTATTGCAGCTTGTTTTGCTTCGTTATCAGCTCCTTTCCAAGCCGGTAAAATCAAAACTCCTGGACTTTTCTTTGTTGTGTTATCAGTTACTAAACCGTTCAATTTTTGCGAACCATCTTTATAAGCAACTTGTTTTAGGTTTTGCGCATTTGTCGTATTCATCATCAATACAATTAAAAATAAACATTGAATTACATTTTTCATCTACTAAAAAATTTAAGACATTAAGATAAAAAGAACTAATTTTATATCGGATATTGAATTGAATATTTAACACAATTAGCATGGAACTTATTACATTAAAAACATTTGAAAGCCCTATTGAAGCACATATTTTACGTTCGAAATTAGAGAGTGAACAGATTGATGCTTTTGTTTTTGATGAACATTCGGTTGGGATTAATCAGTTTTTGTCGAATGCTATTGGTGGTGTGAAAGTAAAAATTAAGAAAGAAGATACTGATCGTGCCATGAAAGTTTTAGAAGAAATTGATGCTTCAAATTACACCAATGATTTGGATGAAATTCTTGTTTGTCCAAAATGTGGAAGCAATGAGTATTACAGCAATTACAAGTCAATGAAAGGTGGAAAAGGCTTACTTTCTTTATTATCTTCTATCATATTTTGGGTCTACCCTATTTACTACAAAAACGTGTTCAAATGCAAGAAGTGTGGTGAAGAATTTAATGGTTTACAATAAAAAAAGAACGACAAATTCTTGCCGTTCTTTATGAACAAAAATATATGATTTTTATTGATTAAATTGTCCAACGCAATAAGCTTGCTCCCCAAGAGAAACCTGCACCAAAGGCTGTCAACATCAATAAATCTCCTTTCTTTAATTTTGATGTATTTTCCCAAATACACAACGGAATTGTCGCTGCAATTGTGTTTCCGTAATTCTCAATATTGATTAAAGTTTTACCTTCTTCAATATTAATTTCATTACCAACAGCGTCAATAATTCGTTTATTCGCTTGATGCGGAACCAACCAATTTACATCTTCAACAGAAAAATCGTTGCGTTTCAAAACATTGACACAGGTATCACTCATTGATTGAATTGCATTTTTGAATACAATTTTTCCATCTTGTCTAATGTAACGCTTCTCATCAACCAACAACTGTGAACTCGCTGGATACAAAGAACCACCTCCTTCTATATTCAAGAATTCTTTTCCAGTTCCATTACTCTGTAACAAAGCATCCAAAATTCCTTCTTCATTTGTAGGCTCTAACCAAACTACTCCAGCTCCGTCTCCAAACAAAATATTTGTCGAACGATCTTTGATGTCTACATACGCACTGATTTTATCAGCTCCAATGACCAAAACATTTTTATAACGTTTGCTTTCAACCAACGAAGCGCCCATGTCTAACGCATATAAAAATCCAGAACAAGCTGCATTCATATCAAATGCCCAAACATTCTCTATTCCTAACTTCTCGCACACAATATTCGCAGTAGCAGGCATCAACATATCTGGTGTAGAAGTTGCAACAATCAACGCATCAACATCTTTGATGTCTTTTTTATATGTATCAATTAAATTCTGAATTGCACTAACCGCCATATCAGAAGTCGCTAAACCTTCCTCTAAAATACGACGTTCTTTAATTCCCGTTCTTTTTATAATCCATTCATCAGAAGTGTCTGTAATCTTTTCTAAATCGAAATTAGTTCGTTTATTTTCTGGCACATAACCACCGATTGCTGAAATATGTGCAAATATTTTTTTTGTAAAATCTACCACCATAAAATTCTTTTCATTCAAATTTCATGTATCGATTATCTACTAAAAGACGCATCAATTAAAATTTGAGCAACAAAGGTCTATCCATTTTAACAAATTAGTTAGCAAAATAAACGTAATAATATGTCAAAAAGACGTTTTTAGAAAACTTTCACATTTGCATTGATTTACATCAATTATTAGTTAGAAGCGATGAAAGTTGTAGGCGAAACACCTGCATAATTTTTGAAAAATTTACTAAAAACTGAGGTGTCTATAAAATTTAATTCTGTCACAACATCAGAAACACTATATTTTGGGTTCTTTAGCAAGACCTTTGCCTCTAATACAATGGCTTCGGCAATGATTTGTTTGGGTGATTTATTAAAGACTTCAACGATGATTTTAGTTAAATGCTTACGACTAATAAACATTTCATCTGCATAAAACTGTACATTACGTTGACGACGAAAATGAGTTGAAACTAAATACAAAAACTGCTTAGCCAATTCTTCTTTTCTAACTTCTTTCGTTGTACTTTTCGCCATTACAGCTTGATTGTAGTAATTTCCCATCTCGTACATCAAGACCGAAAAATGATGTAAAACCAAATCTTTTGCAAAGATATTTTCGTTCTTGATGGTGTATTTACTAATCTTGTTCAGATTGTAACGCATATCACGTACAATCTTTTTATCTAAAGAAATGATTTTAGGATATTTGGACGATAAAAATTCTACTAAATTATTGGATTTCACGTGAAAACCAGCTTCAATAATCAGATCTGAATCAATGAAGATTGCTTGAACAGCAAAATCAGCCGAATGCTCTATAATCTCGAACAACTGACCTGGAAGAACCACAATAATATCGTCACGTTTGATTAATGTTGGTTCTAAATTCACCGTGATTTCACATGTTCCTGCTGTGATTAAAATCAACCCAAGCGACGTAAACTTATAAGGTTTTCGTTTTACAAAATAATAATTGTTCTCAGGACCTACGTCAAAGATTGCTAACCGACGATCAGTTGCTTCTTCTTTGTAAGTTCTTAAAATATTATCAATTGAATAAAGTTGAATATAATCACTCATTTTTAGCTTTTATTTTTTCAAATACAATGTTAAAAGATTTTTTTGACAAGTAAAAACATAAATGCGTCTTTTTAACAAAATCTTACGTCATTTTGGTATATCTAATAACCTCTTTCTAATGAAACTTCATTCAATAAAGCTTCGTTATTTTTCATTCTGTTATAGTTATCTGCAACTTGTTTTAGAGCAGTTGTTGCATTTGTAACACTCGCAATATGAGGTGTTACATAAATATTTTCATTCGTCCAAAAAGGGTGATTTTCAGGTAAAGGTTCTTCTACAAAAACATCTAAATAAGCCTCTTTTATTTGTTTTTCTTCGATTGCAATTAATAAATCCTTTTCGACCAAATGTGCTCCACGACCAACATTCACCAAAACTGTATGATCTGAACATTCTTTAAAAAAGTCTTTATTCAAAATACCTTCTGTATCATCTGTCAAAGGCAAAATATTGACAATAAAATTAGTTTTAGAAATCGCAGCATTCAAGCCTTCTTTTCCAGAAAAAGATTCTACTCCATTTATATTTTTTGGCGAATTCGACCAACCTTTGACTTGAAAACCTAACGCAACAAATTGCTCTGCTACTAACTTTCCGATTTCACCTAATCCTAAAATAGTAATAGTTGTTTCCTTGATATTTTGATAAGTAGTAGGCTTCCACTCTTTACGAACTTGATCTTTATAATACGTCAATAGATTTTTCATTGAAGTCATAACACAAGCCAAAACATGCTCAAACATTTCTTGCTTCAAAGCAGAATCAACAATACGTGTTACCTTTATTGAATCTGGAATTTTGGTATGCAACAAATGGTCAATTCCTGCTCCAACTGATTGTACAACTTTTAGATTTGGAAATTCAGTCACATAATTTTTGTGCGGTTTCCAAGTTGCAATAAATTCTACATCTTTTGGATTTGAGATATTTGGATAAACTTCAACTTTCGTATCTGGCAACAATTCTTGTAAATTTCTTTGCCATTCTTCTGTTGGTTTTTGATTGAATATTAAGGCTACACTCATAATTGTTTACTTTTAAAACAAATGTAAATAACTCTAAATTAATCACACATTAAATTTGACGATTTGTCAGATTTCTTACATTTGGATTAGAATTTGAAAGAGTTCAAACAAATATATTTTAACTAAAAAAATACACCATAAATGGCAAATCCGTTATTAGAAAAATTTGAAACACCTTTTGAAAGTGCTCCTTTTTCTAAAATCAAAATTGAAGATTACAAACCTGCTTTTATCCAAGCAATTGAAGAAGCAAAAGCAGAAATAGATGCAATTACTGCGAATCCTGAAGCGCCAAATTTTGCAAATACAATTGAAGCAATGGAACTTTCGGGTGAAAAATTAGGACGTATTTCTTCTATTTTCTTCAACCTTAATTCTGCTGAAACGAATGATGAAATTCAAGAAATTGCGCAAGAAGTTTCCCCTTTATTATCTGAATTTGGAAATGATGTTCGCTTAAATCAAGATTTATTTGAACGAATTAAAGTCGTTTATAATCAAAAGGATTCGTTGAATTTAACAGATGAACAAGCTTATTTATTAGAAAAAAAATACAAAGGTTTTTCAAGAAATGGGGCAAATTTGAACGAAGAAGACAAAAATAAATTACGCGAAATAGACAAGCAATTGGCTATGCTTTCTTTGCAATTTGGACAAAATGTTTTGGCTGAAACTAATGCATACGAATTGATTATCACAGATGAAAATGATTTAAAAGGTTTGCCTCAATATGCTATTGATCAAGCAAAAGCTGATGCTGAACAAAAAAATCACGAAGGTTGGTTGATTACGTTACAAGCACCAAGCTATATTCCGTTTATGCAATACGCAGAAAATCGTGAATTAAGAGAAAAATTGTTTAGAGCAAATGGAGTAAAAGCCTATCAAAATAATGAATTTAACAACGAAGAAAATGTCAAAAATATCGTAAAACTTCGTCACGAACGTGCTAAAATATTAGGTTATAAAACGCATGCTGATTATGTTTTGGAAGAACGTATGGCAAAAACACCAACGACTGTTTTAGATTTCTTGAATGATTTATTAACGAAAGCAAAACCGTTTGCAGAAAAAGAAATTGAGGAATTAACTGCATTTGCAAAAGAAACTGATGGGATTGAAACATTGCAACGTTGGGATCATGCGTATTATGCTGAAAAATTAAAACAGAAAAAATTCAGTCTTTCTGACGAAGAATTGAAACCTTATTTTCAGTTAGAAAATGTGATTCAAGGAGCTTTTGATGTCGCAACAAAATTGTATGGAATTACATTTAAAGAAATTCATAAAATTGATAAATACAACGATGAAGTAACAACTTATGAAGTTCTAGATAAAAATGGTGCGTTCTTAAGTTTATTGTATGCAGACTTTTTCCCGCGCGCAGGAAAACGCCCTGGTGCTTGGATGACAAGTTATAGAGATGCTTCTAATGTGAATGGAAACACCAAACGTCCGCACATTTCGATTGTTTGTAATTTTACAAAACCAACGAAAGACACGCCGTCATTATTGACATTTCAGGAAGTGACAACATTGTTCCACGAATTTGGACATGCGCTACACGGAATGTTACCAAATACAACGTACGAAAGTCTTTCTGGAACAAATGTTTATTGGGATTTTGTTGAATTACCCTCTCAATTTTACGAAAACTTTTGTTACGAACCAGAAGCTTTAAAATTATTTGCAAAACATTATCAAACAGGAGAAATTATTCCGCAAGAATTAATTGAAAAAGTAAAAGCTTCTTCAAGTTTTATGGAAGGTTATCAAACTGTTCGTCAATTGAGTTTTGGATTATTGGATATGGCTTATCATGCGAATGATTTGGCTGAAATTAATGATTTACAACAATTTGAAAAAGAAACTTTTAAACGAACAGAGTTGTATCCAGAAATTGATAAAAATATGATGAGTACATCCTTCTCACATATTTTTCAAGGTGGATATTCATCTGGTTATTATTCATATAAATGGGCCGAAGTTTTGGATGCAGATGCCTTTGCATTTTTCCAAGAAACTGGAATTTTCAATCCAGAAAAAGCTCAAAAATTCTATAAACTTTTATCATCTGGTGGAACTGTAGAACCGATGAAACTGTACGAAGAATTTAGAGGTCATAAACCAACAGCAGACGCTTTGTTAAAGCGCGCTGGATTAATATAAACTGAAAATCCGACTACTTAAAAGTAGTCGGATTTTTTTATAATATTATTGTTTAATTAATGCAAACTTTCCTCGTGTTGCGACAAATCTAAGCCTTCGAACTCCGCTCTATCACTCACACGTAAGTGAATCATTTTATTCGTAATATAAAATAACGCAATCGCACCGAAAAAAGTAAATAACGAAACAAGCAACAAAGCAATCATATGATGTGCAAACACATGTATCCCTCCATGTAATAAGCTTGCATTTTCTCCATGTGCAAAAATAGCTGTCAAAATCATTCCCATGATTCCTCCGACTCCATGACATGCAAAAACATCTAGAGTATCATCAACTCGTTTTAATACTTTCCAATGAACCATTACATTTGAAACTATAGCAGTTATAAAGCCAAAAAATATACTTTCAGGAATTGTAACAAACCCACAAGCTGGAGTGATTGCTACTAATCCAACTACAGCCCCTATACACGCACCCATCGCAGAAACGCTGCGACCATTAATTCTATCAAAAAGTATCCATGTCATCATTCCAGAAGCAGAAGCAATTGTTGTTGTTCCGAAAGCTAAAGCTGCTGTGGCATTTGCTTCCAAAGCTGAACCAGCATTGAAACCAAACCATCCGAACCATAACATTCCTGTTCCAAGCATAACAAATGGAATATTTGCAGGTTTGTGTTCTCTGTTTTTACGTTTACCTATCACCAAAGCTCCTGCCAATGCAGCAAATCCTGCACTCATATGAACAACAGTTCCTCCAGCAAAATCTTTTACTCCAAAATATTTATTCAATAAACCTTCTGGATGCCAAACCATATGACAAAGCGGTGTGTAAATGATTAAACTAAATAAAATCATAAATAACAAATATGAAATAAAACGCACTCTTTCAGCAAAAGAACCTGTTACAAGCGCTGGTGTAATGACTGCAAATTTCATTTGAAACAATGCAAATAAGACAAATGGAATTGTAGATGCCATGTCTTTGTGTGGAAATGCTCCAACATGATTAAAAAATGGATAACTTAATGGATTACCAATAATTCCGTAATGCTCTCCATTTATTGTAAAACCGATTGATTCGCCAAAAGACAGTGAAAACCCAACTACAACCCACAAAATAGAAATCACACCTAAGGCAATAAAACTTTGCAACATTGTAGAAATAACATTTCGTTTACCTACCATTCCTCCATAAAAAAATGATAAACCTGGTGTCATCAATAACACCAATCCTGCTGCTGCTAAAATCCAGGCGACATCTGAATTTACAATATTTTCTTCGCTAAGAAATTCTCCTGTATTTGAAATATCTACAACTGGTTTCCAAAATAATCCAGCGAATGCAACTAATGTTATAATTGCAAAAGCTACTTTCCATTTTAATCCAACTTTCATAAGTTTTTAATTTTAACCCTATCAAAATTAGATTATTTTTAAATAAAATCAATTATTTTTAATCACACCCTATAAAAAATAAGGGTTAAAATATTAATTTTACATTTTAAACATAATTACCCTATATAAATTCATAAAAAAAGATTCCAAAAAAGGAATCTTTTTATCAATTTGATTATTTAGTTTTTTTAAATTCTATCTGAAATCTTCAATTATGTTAAATTCTGAATAATTTTCTGAAAAGCTTTTCTTGGGCTTCCATCAAAATAAACTTCGCCACAATAATGATAACCTAACTTTTCAAAAACACGCAACATTCCAATATTATCAAAGTTGGTATCAACTTTTATATTCTGTATTTTCTTTATAATTGCTATTTTTTCAATCTCATCCATCGTCCAAGTTCCTAAACCTTTTATCTTAATATCTTGCGCAACAGCCAATCGATGTATGACAATATATGGATCATCATTCAGCCATTTTCCTTCAATTGCTGTATAAGCAGGTTCTATCTCATCAATAATTGCAACATATCCAATGATTAGATTATTATCATTCTCAATTATATAACCAAAACCATTTGAGATATCATTTTTTACAACATCTAGATTTGGATAACCATTTTGCCATTGATTACTTCCCTCCTCTTTTCTTTTCTCAATTGCTTGTTGCAAAATTTCCCAAATTCTATCTGCATCATTCAAAATAGCTTGACGTAAATTTAATCCAGTCTCCATATCTTATTTTTATTTTCAATATAAGTTATTTTTAAGCAAATCATAAGTTTTGATATTTAATTTTTTGATAAATTAATAGAACTAAACAATGTCATACAAACATGAGGTTTCCAAAATCTATAAAATATGTAAAAATACCTTGGCAACAAGTTTTAGCAATACTTATTTTATTACTCGCATTTGTATTTTTCAGAAGCGAACGCAAAGAAATGATGCAAATTATTCCGAGTATTCAAAGCGCAAAACCTATTTGGCTATTGATCGGTTTCGGAATAACGATTCTCTATATTTCGCTGCAAGCTGCAATGTATATCACAAGTTTCAAAGCAGTTGGTTTACCTCTTAAATTTTGGGACGCTGTCAATTTATTTCTCAAACGAAATTTTATCAGTGTTTTTCTACCAGCGGGCGGAATTAGTTCTTTGGCTTATTTACCCAAACAAATCAAAAAGCAACAATTTGAAACAAATAAAATCATTCAGGCAAGTTCTATTTATGGTTTTATTGGATTATTAACGGTTTTCATCATTGGTGTTCCCATCATTATTTATAGTATTTACGTCAACAAATATTTTAATGATTCGTGGATATCATTAGTCATTTTGGGCATAATTTTAATTCTAGTTTATTTCATTTATAACTCATTCAAAACCAAAAATAAATTCTATCAAATTATAGAAAATAAATTTCCAAAGATTACGGAAGAAATCAATCCAATTTTTGAAGCTTCTTTAGACAGGAAAAATATTAATCTCACAATTCTAATTTCAACAATCATCGAAATTACTGGGATTTTACACGTCTACATCGCAATGTTAGCGTTAGGTATTCAACCCACTTTTGATGCAGCAGCTTTGGCTTATACGATTTCTGTTTTATTGATGATTATTTCGCCTTTTTTGAGAGGTTTGGGTGCTGTAGAATTTACGATGGTGTATATTTTAACACAATTCGGCTATTCTCATAACCAAGGTTTAGCTACAACTTTATTGTACCGCGTTTTCGAATTTTGGCTGCCTTTAGGTTTTGGATGTTTGAGTTTTATGTGGCGTGGAAGAAAACTATTTGCACGAATTTTTCCTGCTGTTATGATTTTTACATTAGGAATGATTAATATAATTTCAGTCATCACTCCTCCTCTTGCAGAACGTTTGCATTTCGAAAAATTGTATTTACCAATCGAATTCATGCATCTTTCAAAATTGATGATTCTATTTGTCGGAATTGCTTTATTGATTACTTCATCTTATCTCATCAAAGGATTAAAATCTGCATGGATTTTTGCTTTAATATTTGCCATACTTTCATTTTTTGGAAATATATTCAAAGCATTGGATTACGAAGAAGCTGGATTCGCATTTTTCACAATCGTGCTATTAATTTACAGCAGGAATCAATATCCATTGAAAACAAATTTGAAACGATTAAGACAAGGATTCTCTATTTTTTTAATGGCATTTTTTGCAATTTTTATTTTCAATGTTTTAAGTTTTTATTTCATTGATAAACGTCATTTTGGTGTAGATTTCTCTTGGAATCAAGCTTTTTATTATACATTTCAAAACTTCTTATTATTCAGCGAAAACAATTTAGTTCCGAGAACAACCTTTGCCGAAGATTTTAAAGACATCAATATCTTTTTTGGATTTAGTTCTTGGATATTATTGATTTTAGCATTTTTTAGAGCTAAAAATTATAACACAAAAGATATTCAGGACTATGAAGAAGCAGAAGAAATTGTCGAAAAATATGGAAATTCAGCATTAGATTATTTTAAATTAATGGATGATAAAACACTTTATTTTTCTTCAAATATTAATGGTTTTGTCGCGTATAAAATCGGTTTAAATTTTGCTATTGTTTTGGATAATGTTGTTTGTGATGCAAAGTATAAATCAGATTTAATTTCAGAATTCGAAAATTATTGTAAAACAAAAGGTTTGAAAACTGCTTATTATCGAGTTTCGGAAAATGATTTAATTGATTTCAAAAAGTTTAAAAAACAACATTTATTAATTGGACAAGAAGGAATTATTGAGGTTAATTCCTTTAATCTTCAAGGAAAAGAACGCAAATCGATGCGAAATGCATTGAATACTTTAGAGATAAAAGGTTTTAAAACAGAGGTTATTCTACCTCCTTTGACACAAGAATTTTTAAATGAAATTGAATCTGTTTCAAATGAATGGTTAAAAGAATTTGATAAAAGAGAAATTGTATTTGCTGAAGGCAAATTTGACAGAGAAATATTAAAAAGTCAGACTATTATTACGCTGAGAAATGAAGAAAATAAAGTAGTAACATTTCTGAATGTGATACCAGATTATGCAAATGACGAAATGACTTACGATTTGTTTCGCAGAACTGTCGATTCGCCAAATGGTAGTATGGATGCAGTGATAATTGCATTAATTAATCACGCCAAAGAGAATCAAAAGAAATACATCAACATTGGTTTAACTCCATTAGCTGGTTTAGATAAACCAAATAGTATTGCAGAACAACTAATGAAATTTGCTTATCAACGAATTGGGACGTTTAAACAATATCAAACAATGCGCAATTTCAAGGAAAAATACGCCAGTTATTGGATCAATAAATACATCATTTATGCTAGTGAAGTGGAACTTCTTCAACTTCCACAAGCGTTAAATAAAGTTATGAAAACTCAAGATGAAAACTAAATATTTCATATTATTTGGATTGATTATCACTTCAATTGGTTTGTATATCATTCGTACAAAAGGAGATGATATAGATATCAAAGATCCTTTACCGCTTAAAATATGGGAAAATAAAAATGAAACTAAACCTATCTTGTTTTATTTAAGTGGAGATGCTGGATTAGGACCTTTTTCAAAATCAATTTGTAAGAATCTACATCAAAAAGGTTATGATATTTATGCATTAAATTCTAAAGTTTATTTTTGGAACGAAAGAGATCCTAAAAAAACGGCTGAAATATTAAGTCAATTTTTGGAAGAAAAGTTCAAATATCACAAAAATCAAGAAGTTGTATTTATCGGCTATTCTTTTGGCGCTGATGCAATTCCATTTATTATCAATCAACTTCCTACAAAAACTAAAGACAGAATACATCAACTTATTCTTTTAGATCCGTATGAAACTGCTGATCTTGAGATTCATTATAAAAATTTAATTTTTGAAAATGTAAGCGGAAAATGGAATACAATTCCAGAAATTAATCAATTACCTAACTTACATTTATCTATTATTTTAAGTGATTATGGAAAAAATTATCCCTTCAATTAAATTACTTTAACCAATAAAAATATAATTTCTTTGGGTGGTAATCATCTCTTTAACCGAAATTATCAAAAAGTAACTGAGACTATTATCAAGCAACTAAGTAATTAATCATTAAATAAGAAAATATTCATTTAACATAATTACATCTTAAAATGTTCGGAATTTTTTTGATTTAAAATCTTCAAGCTCACTTTTAATTTGTTAATCCTAAAATAAGAATGAAACTTAATCATGATATTTAGTTGAATGATTTAAAAATTATCAGAATACTTTCTAGTTAACTAAAAATTTAAAACATAAAACCTCAAGAAATAAATCTTGAGGTTAGAATAAAAACTGGCGATGACCTACTCTCCCGCAATAGCAGTACCATCGGCACTGAAAGGCTTAACTTCTCTGTTCGGAATGGGAAGAGGTGAGCCCTTTCGTAATAATCACCCTAATATTTTTGTATTTTTAATCAGGTTTACATCCTGATAATTCGATAAAAAATCCTCAAGATAACATCTTGAGGATTTTAATAAAAACTGGCGACGACCTACTCTCCCGTAAGTACAGTACCATCGGCGCAGGCAGGCTTAACTTCTCTGTTCGGAATGGGAAGAGGTGAGCCCTGCAGC
This sequence comes from Empedobacter sp. UBA3475, assembly GCF_002378465.1. Lineage (NCBI taxonomy): Bacteria > Pseudomonadati > Bacteroidota > Flavobacteriia > Flavobacteriales > Weeksellaceae > Empedobacter > Empedobacter sp. UBA3475. The sequence goes on from NZ_DFRA01000064.1 coordinate 18,057, forward strand.
TATAGTCACCCTAATATTTTTAAATAGGTATTAGTTCCTAGTATTTCTTGACATTATTGACTTCGAAATTCGTTTTTCGTGTTTCGAATTTCGTTTATACAATCTTTTGGTATTACTTTATTAATCCAAATAAGATTAACTAACCTTCTCTATGACGATTAAATCAATCTTAGTATTTAATCTTTTTTAATATTTTGTTGATTTGCATCAACTTATCTGATTCGTTGTACTTTTTAAGAAAAAGTCTATGGGTAATT